>JAYUFF010000257.1:0-6258 GCA_043738825.1 Schlesneria sp. | reverse complement strand
CGCAAAGGCGACGGCCACCCCGGCTGGCTCACCCTCTGGCGCGGCCTCGACAAACTCCTCCTCGCCATCAGAGGATTCGTCGCAATGAACCAAAGATGACTCCAGCCCCGGCCACCCAGCCGCCAGTGGCACCCGGCGCTCTTGAGCAATCCGCCACCCGTGAACACGATTGTGCGATTGTCGGAACAGGCTTTGACCCCGTTGGCTGGGGTGCGGTACGCTACGACCTTCAAGGAGTCATTCTCAATGCTTGCGACCATTCCGTCCGATTTGGAAGCCTTTATTCAGGCCGAAGTTGCCAGTGGGAAATATGCATCCGCTGATGAGGCGGTCTCGGAAGCGGTGCGACTTCTTCAAGAACGGGAACGCTACTTGGAGAGCCTGCGCGGCGAGATCGAGATCGGGATGAGTGCCTATGAGCGGGGCGAGGTTACCGCGATCCGAACCGATGCTGACCGCCAGGCGTTGATCGATGACGTTCAAAGGCGTGGTCGGGAACGACTGCCAGCGGCACAGGGACGACCCTGATGGCTTGGTATCTGACCGACCCCGCGCGCGACGATCTCGACGGCATCTGGTTTCACATCGCGGGCGACAACGTGGCGGCGGCCGACAAGATGGTCGCACGCCTTGTTGAGCGATTTGACATGCTCGCCCGGCAGCCGTTGATCGGCGAAGCCTGCCCGGAACTCAAGCCCGAGCTGCGCAACTTTCCCGTTCGACCCTACGTCATCTACTACGTTGCCGAAGCCGACGAAGTGTCAATCATCCGCGTCTTGCATGGCGCTCGGGATGCCTCTCGTCTCTTTTGAAAACGGGTTCTGGCCGCATGAACAAAACGACTCTTACCGAACGAGGCATCTGCACCAAGTTCATCACGCCCAATCTCGTGGCGGCCGGATGGAACATCGACACTCAGGTTCGTGAGGAAGTCGGTTTTACGGACGGGCGAATCTATGTGCGGGGCAAAGTCCATGCGCGTGGGGAAAAGAAGCGAGCGGACTACATCCTGTACTACAAGCCGAACATTCCCATCGCCAGTGGCACCCGGCGTCAGTTCGCCGACAACCTTTGAGGCCGGTCATTTCTTCATCGACCGTCGCTGCGCCCGGTCGTCTGAGCGTCGGCAACACCAACTCGGTTCCTGCGGGGACCAGTTCGTGTATGTCTTCGACGTAGGGTTTCAGTTCGGGGAGGATCGGTATCAACCGCGTCACTCGGCGAAGCGAAGTCGCGGTCGAAATCATCGACCAGTCACGGCCTTCCCGCTTGGACGGAAGGTTCCTCCATTCGCTCGTCGATGGCCTGCTTCAATAGCCGGAAGTCGTTGGCTTCGAGCTGAGCTTGGTTGAGGCAGTTCATGTCGAAGACATGGCTCAGCCTGTCAGCGCGCGGATGCCACTGGCGAGGGGCTTCGCTCGCCAGTGATCTTTGAAAGCACTGGCGGTTCAAAGCCACCGCCAGTGGCGCCCGGCGAACTCAGCTACATACAGGGTGCGGCTGTTCCTCGAGGGACCATGAATCATCCGGGCTCGCGCTGGGTCCAACGCCTCGACGAACCATTGCCGAGTCCGATCCTTCGACCACCACGGCAGGCACCGGTCGCCGGAAAACGTGAGCCCGGACAATTCACGGCCTCGTAGCTGAGTTCGCAAGAACTCAGTTCCTGAGGGTGAGTTGGGCTGAGTTCTTGCGAACTCAGCCACGTGCCGGCTGCGACTGAATCATCCGGGTGAGAAAGTGTGGCTCACCGTGGTCGTCGTGCTGCACCTGTTTGCGAGGCGGTGGATCGGGGTCCATCGACAGGGGGAACTCCGCTTGGAGGCCACGCAGTGAAATGGTTCATGGACTCGGGCCATGGAACCCTCACCACCCCCGTCGTGCCACGGCTGCGGAGTCCTCGGAGAAGCCGTGTTCTTCGCGAGGTCATCCCCCACCGGCACGGCTTCTCCGAGGACTCCGCAGCTGTGGCACGTCCCCCCGTTGTGGTGAGGTCTAGAAGAAGCCGGGCCACCCCACCCTACGACTTCCGTTCCAGGGTTCGCCTCGACTTTTCCATGGCGCGGAACAACAACTTCCGCACGGCGGCGGGCGAACGGTGCATGAGGCTGGCGATTTCGGCGAACGAACGATCCTCGCGGATGCGGAGCACGATCACCCGCCGATAGTCTTCCGGCAGACGAGCCAGAATCCGCTCGACCACCCCGCCTATGTTCCCGTCACCGGAAGACCCATCGCTCTCGGTCAGTCGCACAGTGGGCTCCTGCGACGAGTTCGTCTCGGAGAACGGGAACTCTCGGGTGACATCGTGCTTCCGGGTGTGGAACCACCGGCTGAGGTTTGCCAGGTTGTGGCGAAGGATCTGACGCAGCCAAGCGAGCAGTTCGGCAGGCGTCTTTCCGTGGAACTGCTGCCAGTCTCGATGCGCTTCCAAGAACGACTGCTGCACCAGATCCGCTCCATCCGCCTTCGTCCGCAACAACTGCTCTTGATCCGTATCGGCAATCTTGAGCAAGTCGGGACGATAGGCTTCAAACAGTCGCCCCAAAGCCACAATCGATCCAGACCGAGCCTCCTCCAGCCACTGTGACAGCTCCTGCCCGGGAGTGGGAGATTCGTGCGGCACTTGGGAGCCTCGCTTTCCAAACCTGATGCGTCCGATATGCGGCGGCGACGCGAGCATCATGGAACTTGAAGCGCACCGACACAAGCAGTCGTTCTGGAATTTGCCGCGTCCCATCCGGAAAAAGAGGGTGCCTTGTTAAGTAGGAGACAAATGACGCGGTACAAACGCACGCTTGCGTTGGACACAGAGGCCGTGAGCGGCGGACTCTTTCGCGGCGTTCACCAAGAACCTGTCCAAGAACACCCTCCAAGCCGTAAATGCCGTCGCGTGAACTGTCGGCAAGGCAGTCCCATAATTCCGATCCACCAGTCTTGCGAAAGGAGAGCGTTCCGTGCCAACAAATCGAATAGCGACATTGTCGATCGTAACCATCCTTTCCGACCATCCGGATATTTGGTCTCTTCGCATTCCACAGCCTCGCAAAGTTTGGATGCCGCGCCCCGCTGTGTTCCATACGGTTTCGAGTCACAGGCAAGAAGAAACAGGAGACAGCCATGATCCATCCACGTGGGAAGGTAGACACGGGTCAGAGACAGAAGCTGCGAGTCATCAGTGCCGGGACAATGCTGCTCGCCATCGGTTGGTGGGCCTGCGCCATGGTTGGCGAACGGACGTGGGCCGCTGAGAATGGCGGTGGCTCGGCGGGGCCGTCCCCTTCTGCGAAACAGGGCGAGCAGGTCGGTCAGGCTGTCGAGGCCGTGGGACCGGTAACATTGAAGCACATCCAGCGGTCGGCGGAGGCGGCGGCTCCCACGTTTGGCCCCGTTCCGCGGGGTAAGGAATTTGATCAGAATCCGGCGAACCAGATACCTGCGGGACCGACAGGCACGCAAGGCAATGTCTCCGCCGCTCCGCCGCCCGCTGCGAACGAGGGACAGAGTGCGGCCCCGGTGTTGGGGACGAATTTTCAGGGGATTGGAGCCACCGGCTTCCGGCCGGCCGACCCGCACCTGGCCGTGGGGCCGAGCCACATTGTGCAGGTCGTGAATTCGACGCTTCGCATCAGTAACAAGTCAGGCGGCACGATTGCCACGGCCACTCTGGAGAGCATCTTTGGCAAACCCACCGGTGCCGGGTTCTTGTTCGACCCGTGGGTGGAATACGACCATTTCGCCAATCGGTTTGTCGTGGTCTCAATCGCCACCAACAGTGCTCAGACCGATAGCTGGTACATCGTGGCCGTGACCAAGACCGCCACACCAAGCACCAGCGGCGGCAATTGGTGGGTGTACTATTTTCGCAGCGATTTGGACGGCACCACGAACACGGCCTTTTGGAGCGACTACGAGAAGCTCGGGTTCGACAACACCTACTTCTACATCACGTCGAACCAGTTCAACAGTTCCGGGACATTCCAGTACTCCAAGATTCGCCGCTACCCCAAGAGCGCGATCTATGGTGGCGGAACTGTTTCGGCAGTCGAATGGAACATCGTTCGGGATCCCAGTGGCAACAAGGTCTTCACGATCCAGCCGGCCGTCACGTTTGGCACACCGGGCACGGAGTACCTCGTGTCTTCGTCCTCGGGTGCCGGTGCCAGCCTTGTCGTGTTTCGCATCCCGCAGAGCGGAACAACCCTGTTCTCCAACACCATCGCGACAAACAGTTGGTCGTTTCCGGACAACGCCGCTCAGAAGGGAAGCTCCACAAAAATCGACGTGGGCGACTGCCGACTGTTGAACGCCGTCTATCGCGGCGGACGCCTGTACACGTGTCACACCGTGAAGCGTGGCAGTTTCCCCTGCGCCTGCCATTACATCGGCGTCAATACGAGCAATCTCACCAAGTCCTTGGACGTTACGATTGGCTTCGGCGGCGGTTCCGGCCTTCCCCCGTATTACTACAGTTTCCCGGCGGTCGCGGTCTCGGGAGGAGGAAATCTGGGGACGGTGTTCAACTTCGCCGCTTCCGACCGGTTTGAGGGGGCGACCTACACACAGATCAACCTGAACGGGACGATCCAGCCGCTGGCACTGCTCAAGGAAGGCCAGGCGAGTTATGTCAAACTCGACAGCGGTGAAAATCGCTGGGGTGACTACAACGGCATCTGCGTCGATCCGTCGAACACCAGCCGTCTCTGGTTCAACTCGATGTGGGCCACCTCCACGGCCAACACTTGGGGCACTTGGGTCGGCAGCACAGCGCTCACGGCAAGTTCGCCAGCAGCCGAAGTGCGGGTGGCCTTCGATCCGGCGAGCAACACGCTCACACTGATTGGCGATGACGCCGCCAACGCCGTGCAAGTCAGATCGATCGGTGGTCGAGTGATCGTCAGCGGACAAGGCGGCACGTTGATCAACGGCAAACAGTCGGTCACGCTGGATGCCCCGACACGCTTCTCATTGGACGCGAACTTGGCGGGAGGGGATGACCACCTGACCCTCATCGGCCTGAATCTGCAACGGGCTCACCTGTCGTTGGGTGATGGCAACGATTCCGTACTGCTGCTGCTGTCATCGGTGGCCGACTTGCAGGCCGACGGCGGTGACGGCACGGATTCCATCGTCGCCACCAGCAGTAATGTGTCACAGTCCGACCAAGCGAACTTCCCGTAACATCCATGTCGGACTGCCCCGGCGAGACGCCGGGGCGCAGGGTGGCCAAAGCCCGAAACAAGGTTGGGTGGCCCGGCTCGGGCCGCTTTTGAAGTTGAGGCGTGCCACTGCATCGGAGTCTTCGGAGAAGCAGTGGGATCGGACGTTGACACTCCCACGGCACGGCTGCTCCGCAGACTCCGACGCCGTGGCACGTCCAACGTGGCTGGCGGATCAAGTCGGGCCACCCCGCCTCATCGCACCAAACCGGCGATGGCGATTTCGAGTGCAACGTGATTGGGAAGCGACAACGTGACGACATCCGTTCGAGTGAGTATCGCCTCACTGGAGTAGTCGGCAGCACGGCCGGTGTCGCCGGGATTGGTGAAGACTTCCAACTGGGAATCGACCAGGTTCACGATCCAGTAGGTGGGAATGCCCGCTCGTGCGTAGACGCGGCGTTTGAGCCGGTCTCCGGCCAGTGTCGAGTCCGAAACTTCCACCACCAACATGACATCGTCGCGCGTGGGATGTCGATCTTCAAAGTCCAAAATGTCGCCGCGCACCACGCACACGTCCGGTTCCGGCACGCTGTCCGTCGTATCGAGCGAACATTGGCTGCGACAGTGCCAACCCGATGGCAAGAGCCGTCGCAGAAGTTCCTGTGTCCACATCACGCGGCTGTCATGGGGTGGGTTCTTCGCCCTTTTCGAGATGATCCACCCTTCGAGCAGTTCGATGTTGTCGTCCTCGGTGAAGACGCCGGACTTCGTGAGTCGGTGGTATTGCCCAACCGACAGGCGGTGTACCGGCCAATCGGAAGGAGCCGACTCAAACAGTGGTGGGGCAGCAATGGCGAGTGGCACGGAACCTCCCTTTTGAATGAGAACACGCCCGCGATTATGCGGGCACACTTGGGGATGGTCAATTCGAGTTAATGAATCAACAGAGCCATCGCTTGTTTGAAGCTGGGCCATTCGTCGAGGGCCGTCGAGTCTTCGGTAGTGGGTACGCAGCGTGGGTCAATTCTGTTGACGCCCCAAGTATAGCCGCGCCAACTTTGCGCCGCACTCTGAATCGGGCATACTTCCCGGTCGC
>JAYUFF010000256.1:0-6279 GCA_043738825.1 Schlesneria sp. | reverse complement strand
CGAGGACTCCGAAGCAGTGGCACGCTCTGACTTTGTTCGGCCGCTGCGGGATGCTCGTGTTGCTGGCAACTTTCTCGACTAGGGCGGCCGATCCGTCGAAGAAGCCGATGATAGAGACGGCGACCGTGACGGCCGACGCCAATGTGCTCAAGCGGATTGGAATGGTCGAGGACTACCTGGCCGACAAACGGTGGGCCGAGGCGGTCGATATCCTGCACGAGATCGCACAGTCGGAGGGCCGGTCGCTGGTCGAGGCTCAACCGGGACTGGCGGGTGGTTCAAAGGTCTATCTCAACGTGGCGACTCGTTGCCAAGTGCTGTTGTCGCGGATGCCGAAAGAGGGACTCGCGGCCTACCGCCGGAAGGTCGATCCGCAGGCAAAGCATTGGTTCGAGAACTGGCAGCGGACGCGAGACGACTCCGAATTGGAGCGACTCGTGCGACAGGCGTTTCTCAGCAGCCACGGCGACGACGCGCTGTGGGCGTTGGGTGAAGCGGCCTGGGATCGCGGGGACTATGCCGCCGCAAGGCTCCATTGGTCGCAACTCGTTCCGCTGCGGGAAGAGGCCCGCGCGGCCAACTTGCCGACCGTGCTGCGGTATCCCGATAGCGATCTGGATGCGGCGTCGGTCGTGGCCCGGCTCGTGCTCTGTTCGCTGATGGAAGGCCATCGCCAGCGAGCCCTCGAACAGCAGCAATACTTTGCCGAACAGTATCCACTGGCCGAAGGAAGTCTCGCCGGGCGGCAGGGGCGATTGGCAGAGATACTCAAACAGATTCTCGACGAGTCCACCACCTGGGACGCGACGCCCGAAGAGGCGGAGGTCGCCACGTTCGGCCTCGCGCCGGAACGGACTCAGATTCTGCCGTCGGTGATTGATGTCGGTGCGCCGCGCTGGCAGCAGCCGCTGACACCCAACTTGCTGCCGCAGCTCGAACGATTTCGGTCGGCTCCCGATCGGGGGTCGCTCAGCACGCACCCGGTCGTGTTTCGAGACATCGTGCTGGTCAACGACGCCGATTCGATCTTCGCCTTCAATTTGCTGACGGGTGAGCCGGCGTGGCCGACCGAGCGTGGGACCGCTCAAATCTATCCGCCCGTTCCCGAGGAGCATCCCGCCGTACCAGACCACCCCTGCATCGGCGTGCCGTGGTTCACGATGACGGTGGCGGACGGAAAGCTCTTCGCGCGCATGGGTTCTCCGGTGACATCGGCCTCCAACACGGAACCGCGTGCGTTGGCGAACGACCTCGTGTGTCTGGACCTCGCCGAAGCGCAGGGCCGGCTGGTCTGGAAGCTCGCCGCACACGAACTGTTTCCCGACGAGAAGCAGTGGGGGTTTGAAGGCTCGCCACTGGTGCGGGATGGTCTCGCGTATGTCGTCCACAGTCGTCGTCGTCCGCAACTGGAGTTCGCGATCTCTTGCCTCGACGCGGCCAAGGGGGAGCGAAAGTGGACGCGCACCATCGCCACGGCCCGCACGTCGATCGAAGACCATCAGAATCGAGTCAGTCACCTGCTACCGACGTTCGGCGCGGGCAAGCTGTTCGTCTCAACCGACGCCGGTGCGATCGTGGCCGTTGATGCGCGAGACGGTCGTGTCGAGTGGGCCATCACCTATGAAAGCCGTCCGCCCGAAGATGCGGCCGACCAATCCGATCACGCAAAGCAGGGCTTGGTTCCGGCGATGTTTCACGAGGGGTTGCTGTTCGTCGCGCCGAATGACTGCGACCGGCTGTTCTGCATCGAAGCCGACTCGGGGCGAGTCCGCTGGCAGAAGACTCATCCGCGCGCGAGTCGGTGGCGGCATCTGCTGGGCGTTGCGCCGGGAGGCGACATCGGGCGACTGATCGTCAGCGGGAACTCGCTGTGGGCGCTGGATGTCAATACCGGTCGCGAGGCGTGGAGGATTCTGGCGAACGACAGCACCGAACGAGGCTACGGACGGGGAGTGCTCGCGGGAGATGTCGTCTTCTGGCCGACGCGCGAAGCGATTCAGATCGTGGAGACGGCGACGGGACAACCGCGCCGCAACGTACCGCTCAATACGCCGGACTCGGCAGAGACCGGCGGCAACCTGACCATCGCGGGCGGGATGCTGCTCGTCGCACAATCGGACAAACTGGTCGCCTATGGCGAGTACAGCCTGCTCAAGGAACGCCTGCACCGCAACTTGACTTTGCATCCCGACAAGGCCGAATTCCTGCTGAAACTCGCGGAGATTGAAGCGTCGGCCGGGAATCTCGCAGCCGCGACGAAGGCTCTCCAGACGGCACGGCAACTGAAGGGCGACGGGCAATCCGCAGCGGATTCGTGGCGACGTGATCAACTCGCGAGACTGCGTGACCTGATGCGAAGAACCGCGCGACGGATGATTGCCGAGGGCAAGCCTGCCGAGGCCATCGCCGGACTGGCGGAAGTGATGTTGCTCGTGACGGAGCCGGTTGATCGGGCCGACATCCTGTTTGACCTGGCCGACGCGGAGTTGGCACGACGGCGACCGGTGGCCGCCGTCGAACACTGGCAACAGATTTTGGACGACGTTCGATTGAGCGCCTGCCCGCGTCCCCAAGCCACTGCGGGGGCGGAGGCGTCGGCCGCGATCGCGCGCTTGATCGCCCAGCAGGGACGCGCCGTGTATGCCACGGTTGAACCGCGTGCCACGCGCGAGATTGCCGCTCGACAAACAGAGCGCGACCTGCCGGGATTGCATCGCGTGCTGAAGCAATTTCCGCACGCGGCGGTCGCCACGCAAACGTGGCAGCGACTCGCCACACTCGAACGAGACGCGGGCCAGTTCCAAGCGGCCAGTTCCATCCATGCGCGGCTCGCCGAGGAAGCGGTTTCTCCGGCCGAGCGCGCTGCGGCAACGATCTCGTGGGCGGGGTCACTCGAAGCGGCCGGCTATTGGCGCACCTCGCATCGAGTTTGGAGTCACCTCGCCTCGGCAGGATTCGCGGATCTGACCATCGATGACGGAGGCATGTCTCGCACCGGTGACGAACTCGCCCGAGAACGGCTGTCGCGGCCCGAGTATCGACCCTACGAACCGATTGATTCCACGAAGGCCGGGTATCTCGATCGAGCATGGACGGCGAGTCTCAGCCAGACAGAGCAGCGGTCAGAGATCAGCGGTCAGAGGTCAGAGGTCGAACGAGCGTGGACGGCGAAGGCGTTCGTGCCCGAGGGCGATCCGCCGTCGCACCCGTTGGCCTGCCTCCTGATTCACCGAACGAACGGGCCGGCTGGCGCGGGTGAAGGGGTGCTAGAGTGCCTCGACCGTGAAACCGGAGCGATCCGCTGGCGACGGGCGCATCCCGTGGCACCGCGCTGGGTGGCTTATGCCGAAACGCATCTGCTCGTCGCCACCGACGATCAATTGTCGGGGCTGACTCTGGAAGAGGGCCGCTCGTTGTGGACGGTCAGTCTCGTTCGCGAGGCACTCGTGCGAATTCAAACCGGGGTGCGACTGCTGACTCGCGATCACTGGGTCATCGCGTTCGATCCGCAAACCGGTTTGTGGTTGATTGACTCCCGTACCGGTGAGATCGCCTGGACGTTTGTGCCGCGCGGCCGATTGCAGTCCAAGTGGTCCTGTGGCGAGAAGCAGATTGTCCTGCAAACGCTGCAACCGGCCTCGACCTGGCTGGTGGACATCGCCGGTAATCATCACGTCACGGAAATTCCCGGCCGGACCGAACCTTGGCGATGTGCGCCGGTGATTGATGAATCGAGTCGCGTCACACTCGTCACAGAGACGCGCCGAGTCGTGTGCCACGTCGCGCAGGCGACCTCGCCGCTGTGGACGTATCGCGGCGGGATGTCGTTCGCGCACGTCGATCCCGTGACGTGGACCTCGCGCCCGCATTTGTTGCTGACCGTCGATGGCACGACACTGGTCGAGATCAATCGCGACACCGGGCGCGTCGCCTGGTCCGCCGGGCTGTGCGATCTGCCGTTGACCGATCCCACGCGACAAGTGATCTCCGCCAACGATGCGGCGTTCGTCGCCAGTCGCGGCCTCCTGCGATGCGTCTCGCTGAAGAACGGCGAGCGGCGTTGGGAGCAGTTCCTCGGCCAAGCGGATGAGCAGTGGCGGGTCGCGGCGTGCGGATCGTTGATCGCCGCTTGGCCGATCTCCGCGCGCGAGTCCTCCACAATGTCGGTCGTGTGGTGCGAGGCGGATTCCGGCCGGATCGTGCAACGGCTCAACCTGCCTCTGGGAACGAGATCGCTCTCCTTGATTGGTGACGAACGGGGTGCCTCGGTGCTGACGGACCTGAACGTCATCGCGCTGCGTTTGGCCAGCGCCTCGACAGCAAGTCAGTTTGCGGGAGCCAAGTCGCGCTGACCGGCTCGGCGCATCAGCCACAGCCGTGACCGTGGCACCCTGAAAATATGCCCTTTCTTTTCGGATGGCCGCTGACGGTTGTTGACTCGCCGATCCTCGACGATGATCGCAACAGCAAAAAGTTCCTCCAGGAGAGTCTGACGAAGTGCAATCACCTCGCGCCGCTACTGACAGCCCTGCGGATCATCGACCCGTCGATGACACGCTCGCTCAGGACGTTGATTCGATCGAGCGTGCTCGGGAGTTGAGCGCGCTGACCGGCGAAGCGCCTGCGGCCGTGCCGGGCTATCGGATTCTCAAGTCGATCGGCGAGGGCAAGTACGGCTCGGTCTGGCTGGCTCGCGAACAGAACACGGGCAAGCAGGTCGCCATCAAGTTCTACACGCACCGGCGGGGAATCGACTGGTCGTTGCTGGGTCGCGAGGTCGAGAAGCTGGCCGTGCTGTACACGTCGCGCAACATTGTCGGCCTGCTGGCGGTCGGCTGGGATCACGATCCGCCCTACTACGTGATGGAGTATCTGGAGAACGGGTCACTCGCCGCGCGATTGACCGGCGGCCCGCTGACATCGACCGATGCGGTGCGGATCGCGACGCGAGTCGCCCATGCGCTGGTTCACGCACATGGCAGCGGCATCCTGCACTGCGACCTCAAGCCGGCGAACATTCTGCTCGACCAAGACTTCGAGCCGCGCTTGTGCGACTTCGGCCAGTCGCGGCTCGCCGACGAGAACAGTCACGCGCTGGGAACGCTGTTTTACATGGCTCCCGAGCAGGCCGACCTCAAGGCCGTCCCCGATGCGCGGTGGGATGTCTACGCACTGGGGGCGCTCGTCTATCACATGCTGACCGGTTCGCCACCGTTTCGGACCGACGAGTCCGATCGCCGACTGAGTGACGCCAGAACCTTGGAAGATCGCTTGGCGATCTATCGTCAGATTGTGCGTCAGGGACCGAGGCCCCTGGCGCATCGGCGCGTCTCGGGAGTCGATCAGCAACTGGCCGAGATCGTGGATCGCTGCCTGGCCTTCGATCCGGCGAAGCGGTTCCCAAATGCGCAGGCTGTCCTCGACCGGCTGGTCGCCCGCGAGCGGTTTCGCGCGCGCCGGCCACTCGTGTTGTTGGGACTCATCCTGCCCGTGCTGCTGCTGCTGGGCATCGCACCGCTGGCGTTTGAGGCCATGCGCGATGCGGTCAACACGACGCAACGGAGTCTGACGCGGCGGGCACTCGAAAGCGATGTCCTCTCCGCCAATCTGCTGGCCGAGGGAATCAAACGCGACCTCGACGATCGGTTGACCGAGTTGGAGGCGATCGCGGCTGACGACGAGTTGCGGCAGGCGGTCATCGAGTTTGCGTCGAAGCCGCGCGAGGAACGGCAACCGTTGTGGGAGCTGTTGAACGATTTCAAGAAGCGCAATGACCGACGCTGGTCCGGCCTGGGCCGGTCACTCGATGACAGTTGGTTCCTACAGGACGAGAAGGGCTATCAGCGCTGGCGTGACGTGATCAGCATGTCGCTCGACGGCAACTACGATTACCGCGACTACTTCCACGGCGGCGGCTTCCACTACACGGAAGGGGAAGTCCCCGTCGGCGTGGTCCCGATCCGCAAGCGGTACGTCTGCGTCCCTTATTTCGGGACGACGACGCAACAGTACCTGATCGCTCTGTCCGTCCCGGTCTTTGCGCCGGGAGACGACACCCGCGTGATCGGCGTGCTGGCGCGATCGCTGTCACTCAGCAGCCTGTTGCTCGATTACGAGAAGAGTCTTCGTTCGCAGCGCGCCGATGGCGTCGGCCGGAAGTTCGCCATCGTCGATAGCCGACTGCCGGCGAATGGCAAGCGCGAGTGGAGGCTGCTGGCCCATGACTGGATGACCAAATCGAATCTGGACAATCTGAAGCAGGCCGGCTTTGAGCAACTC
>JAYUFF010000255.1:0-2380 GCA_043738825.1 Schlesneria sp. | reverse complement strand
CGACCTTGCGCCAGTCGGGGAAGCGACCCTGCACGAGTTGGCTCGTGATCGTCGTTCCTCCGCAGCGGACGGCGATGTCGTTGGCATGGACGGCGATGTGAGCTTCGGCCTCACCATCGGTCAGGCTGCGCTCGATCAACGTCATCGCCTTGGACGGCACGACGGGTGGCGTCGCCGGTTTTGCGGGGGAGCCGACCATCTTGCATTCGCCTGACACGACGGCCAGCCGACGACTGTCGGTCGCGGCGAACGTGGCTCGTTCGGGAGTGAGTTCGATCTGCACGCCTCCGAGTGCATAGCGCGTGCTCTCGGTGTCGGTGGCGAAGATCGTGCGATGAATCAGTTGCTTCAGGACGCTGGCCTTCACCACGAAGTACTCTTCGTCTTCAAAGGTCGCGACGGGTGGAAAGTCGGCCGGGTCTTCGGCCGACAGCCGGAACTCGCTGTATCCGCAGCGGATCCAGATCGCGTCGGAAGTGATCTCCAACTTGACGACGTCGTCGGTCAACTCACGCAGCACCGACAGGACGCGAGCGGTTGGCAGCAGGGCCTCACCGCTCGAATCGGCTTCGATTTCGGTCAGGTCGCAGCGGATGCCGATCTCACTGTCGTTGCCGATCAGCGTGGCCTTGCCACCGACGACCTGCAGCTTGATGTTCTTGAGGATGTCCTTGGTCGTGCGGCTTGGCACGACACCGGCGACGGTTTGAAAGGCGTTGGTGAGCGAAGCTCGTTGACAGGTGAGTTGCATGGCAGAACGATGCTCTCCGTAGGGGAATGAGCCAATCCTTGGGACGGTCTTCAACGGCCACTCGCCGTCGGTCGAAAGGGTCAGTTTGTGAGGGCGGGATTGTACCCGGATCGACTTGAAAACACAGCCGACCGGGGAAGAGTGACACGGGGACAAGGGGAGGGGGAGACACGGGGAGAAAAGCTCGCCAAAACACGCGGTTTTCTCTGCTTGTCAAGCTCATCCCACGGCGGCGAATGTAGCGAGGTCTCCTGTCGAGAGTCTCCCGTCGTGCAGGGCCGACGCGATCAGAATTTGCTTCGCGCCGAGAGCCTGCCAGGCCCTCAAATCCTCGACACCTCGAACGCCTCCACCGCAGGTCAGGTGCAAGCCGGGGAACTCGGCCAAGAGCGACTGACAGAGTGAGCCGGTGCGTGTGCCGCCCGCCATTCCGATATCGGCCAGATCGAGCACGATGAGCCGTGAGACTCCGCAGTCGATGGCTTGCCGAACGATCTCGCGCGGGTCATTGCTCCAATCGCTCGCCCCCTCGGCCAGCATCGGCCGACCGTTTTGAAGATCGAGGCTGAACGTGACGGCGTCACACGCGGCCACCAAGCGCGAGACCTGTTCGGGTGACGCAGACGACTCCAACCCGATCACGACTTCGCAGCCGAGGCCATTCAATCGTCGGGCCTCCTCGATCTCACTGATCCCCGCATCGACGAGCAGCCTGAAACCGTCGTCGATCAGTCGTTGGTACGCCGCCCAATTCGGACGCCGATGCAGGATGCCATCCAAGTCGGCGACGTAGAGTCGTTGGAAACCGAACTCGTCCCTCAGCGCGCGGGCGACATCCAGCGGAACGGCAGTCTCGACGAGTCTGCTTTGCAACGGACGATATTCAGTCCGCCGCCCGGCCACGCCGCGAACGACGAGACCTTCCAACAAGTCGATTACCGGCAGGACTGTCATGAAACATGGCCCAGCATGGACAGAGGTCAAGAGGGACGGAGATACTACCGGTCGTCTCACTTCCCGTCTGTCGAGCCGCCTTGTACTCGTCGAGGTTTGACCGTGGCCGATCCGTCACTCGCTGCCGTGTCCCCGCCAGCTTCCGGCAAACCAGCGGCGACTCTGTTGGCGTGGCGATGGTTTCTCTCTTTCCTGCGAATCGGCCTGTTGCTGCTCATCATGCTCGCGTGGTTCCAACGATCACTGATTTATCACCCGACCAAAAGCAAGACCTTGCCGGCGTCCGACTCGGGACTGTCGCAGGCCGTGACCGATGTGACGGTTCAGTCGCACGATGGCCTGACGTTGCACGGGTGGCTCGCGCTGGCTGGTCCGAGACAATCGTCCTTGCCAGTCGAGATCAAGGAATTGCTCTCGCACGAGCGTCCGCTGGTGATCGTGTTCTCCGGCAATGGCGGCAATCGCTCGCATCGTGTTCATCTGTTGCACACGTTTGGCGAGCTGGAAGCCGACTCGATGATCTTCGATTATCGCGGCTACGGTGAGAATCCGGGAAAGCCTTCCGAGGCAAACATCGCTCGCGATGCGCGAGTCCTCTGGAACTATGCCACAAAGGAACTTGGCGTCCCGGCGCGGCGGATCGTGTTGTACGGCGAATCGCTCGGAGGTGGCGTG
>JAYUFF010000254.1:0-2381 GCA_043738825.1 Schlesneria sp. | reverse complement strand
CGGGAAGGCGCGGCCAGTAGACCGATCCGGAAGCCAGAAGACCTGCCCAGATGTCGTTCGAGTATGGCCTACGGTTCTCGCTTCGGACGAGACGTGGCGGTCTGACTGTGCCCAGCATCGCGGCCCGGCGAAAGCCTCCTCACGGGGAGACCTCGTCTGTTTGGCTGCGCGCCCGGCGCGGGAGGCGGCTGCGCCTTCCTGTCGCGTCTCCGTGGGTCGGTCTTCGACAACGGAGAATTGTCATGTCCGAACCGTGTCTGACTGATTTCATGCCCTTCGCCACTGTTGGCCCTTCCCCGTCACGCGAACATCGCGCGAAGAACCTCCCCAACTTCAACCCATGCCACCACGCGCACAAGGCCCGACAGGGCTTCACGCTGATCGAGTTGCTGGTCGTCATCGCGATCATCGCGGTCTTGATTGCGCTGCTGTTGCCCGCCGTCCAGCAGGCGCGCGAGGCGGCGCGGCGGACGCAGTGCAAGAACAACCTCAAGCAGTTGGGTTTGGCGCTGCACAACTATGCCGACACCTACGCCGGTGTGCTGATGTGCTACCGGATCGACGATGCGAAGTTCATGGCGAACGCCTCGGCGTATCCGTCGGTTGGTCAGGCGCGGTTCTGGTTCGGCAACGTGAACTACGACGAACCCAATCCCGCGAAGCAGCTCGACTTCACCCAGGGGCCGCTCGCACCGTACATGGAGACCAATCGAGCCGCGTTCCAGTGTCCCGACTTCGGTCGCCAGCAGGTCGAGACCGCGCGGTTCGGCAACATGGCGAGCGGCTACGGTTTCAACGCGCGCTATCTGGGCTACGGTATCAAGTACGATTACTCGAACTGGCCCGCTGTCACCGCCGCCGCCGACTTCCGCCGCATGGGCGATGTGATGCAGATGACGAACACGCTGGTATTTGCCGACAGTGCACAGGTCGATTTCACGCTCATGTTTCAAGAAACATGGCTGCTCGAACCGCCGAGCCAGAACTATCCGACGGTTCACTTCCGTCACACCGACACGGCGAACGTGGTCTTCATGGACGGGCACGTCGAGTCGCGCGGTCGGCACTTCAAGATTGCCGTGCCGGGTGTGAACTACATGGGTGCGGCACAAGCGGGCAAGATCGAAGAGAAGCATCTCGGCTACATCAGCGACGGAAACCTCGGCGACCCCGCCAAGCAGGACGAAGTCTACGACCGCCAGTGACGCGGAGCCGCGATCTGCGCCGGGCGTCGTTTTCGCCCGGCAATCCCGCTTTGTTCACTCGGAGATGCGGGTGCCACGGTCACGGAGTCCTCGACGTGGCCGTGAGTACTGCAGCTTCGTGAACTTCATCGCACAGCCACGTCGAGGACTCCGTGACCGTGGCACCCAAATTCAAAACGGCGATGGCCCAGACAACGGGCTGCCCGTTTTTTCCCTCACCCAAGGAATCCATTCATCATGCGTGACTATCGCATCTGGTTGTCGTTGGCCGGCTTGTTGGTTGCCGGTCGAATGCTGTACCCGGCGTTTGCGGGAGACCGTTCGTCGCCGGTGCGCGACACGGAACTGCAAGAGATCGTCTACGTCTGCCGCGAGTCGGGCGAGACGTTTCCGTTGCGAGCGAAGGCGTCCCCCGAGAAGCATCCGCACACGGGGCGGCTCACGCTGATGCCCGGCCTGTACTGCGCGAAGTGCCGCGAGTGGCGGGCCTCGCCGTCACTAGAGGTTCTTCAACAAAATCCCTCGGCGCGACTGTGCCCGAAGGACAGGACGCCAATGACTGTCAGTGGTCCTGCGCCCGAGAAAAAGTGAGTCGCTGTGATCGCACGGCGAATGAGCGATCCCTTCATATTCGCTCCACCGAGTTTGTCTCGGTGGAGCGGCCTGAGTGTCGGTGCTCAGAGTGTACCAACGCCCTTGTGGAGCCGTTTCATGCCAGAGCCGATTGTCCTCAGTTGGAGCGGCGGAAAGGACTGTGCGCTGTCGCTTGCCGCGTTGCAACGACAGAGTCGGTTCGAGGTCGTCGCGCTGGCGAGCGGTTTCTGTCATGAGACGAATCGAATCGCGATCCATGAGGTGCGGCGCGAGCTGATTCGTGAACAGGCTGCTGCGCTCGGCATGCCTCTCGACGAGATCGATCTTCCGACGAAGGCATCCAACGTCGAGTACGAAGCGGCGTGGAGCGGCTACTACTCGACCTGCCAATCGCGCGGCATCGGCCACGTGGCGTTCGGTGACTTGTTTCTCGCAGACATCCGCGCGTACCGCGAGCGGTTTGTCGGGAGCCTCGGCCTGTGCTGCGTCTTCCCGCTGTGGAAGCGTGCGACGGACGAACTGGCGCGCGAGATGATTCTTGAAGGTTGGCAGGCGGTCGTGTGCAGTGTCGATCCGTCGCGT
>JAYUFF010000253.1:0-2382 GCA_043738825.1 Schlesneria sp. | reverse complement strand
GAGGGCTGAACTTTGATTGCATGCGAAGCCCTCGCTTGCGCGTCGGGCTAGTTAGTTCGTACCTATTCCGTCCAATTTGTGTCACGTCTCGGCAATCGTCAACTCGATACCCACGCCGCGAATGATCTCGCGCCATGATTCGTTCAGTCCCGCATCGACGATCATCCGCGTCACCTTCGACAGTTCGCAGAGGTGAGCCAACGCCGACCTCCCGAACTTACTGCTGTCTGCCACGACCCAAACTTCTTCAGCCGCTTCGAGCATCAGCCGCTCGCACTCGACGAGCAGCGTGTTGCTGTTGAAGAGACCCTTCTCAGTGATGCCACCCGTACCCATGATGACGCGCGGCACATGAACCTCTCGCAGAGCCGACTCGGCCAGCGGTCCCAGTGCCACCCCCGTTCGCGGGTACAGGTAGCCTCCAATCAAAATCAATTCGATGTTCTGTTGCTGAGCCAGCAGGTTGGCGATCGGCAGTGAATTGGTCACGACCTGCAGCGTCTTGCCCGCCAACCCCCGAGCCACCTCCAGCGTCGTCGTTCCACCATCGAGCAGGATCGTTTCGCCAGGCTGAATCAGATCGGCGACCACTTTGCCGATGGTCTGCTTCTCCCGACTGGCACTCCGAAACCGCTCCTCGAACGGCGTGATCGACTCCCCCGTGTAGGCGGCTCCTCCCCGCGTCCGCCGAATCTGTCCAATTCCGTCAAGATGTTCCAAATCCCGTCGCACCGTGGACTCGCTCGCTCCCAGTCGAGTCACCAGTTCTTGCAGGGATACAAATCCTTGCTGCTCAATAACCTGAAGAATCTCGTCCCGTCGCTGATCGAGAATCATGGTCATGACGCACTTCCCTGAGATTCATCCGAGGAGACGCGCGTTCCAGCGACATCTCACCAACTCATCCCAGAATACCGACCACCATCATATTTTCAATCAACATCAGCCACAACACGTCACAATTGTGGGTGACATGATCCACACTGATGACATTATCCGCTCATCTCAGACCACTTCAGAAGGCGTTGCAAAAATACAACGTGGCTGGAACGGCGAGTGGAAGAGTTTCCATCCACCGTAATTTTCTCAGTCTTTGCGACCGTCACAGTCGCACAAACCGGAAAACCCTTCCGGACGAGAACGGTCTGAGGAAAGAAATGCCGAGCCGGAGGAATGGCTCAAGCGAGGTCGGGCGATGTGGCGTGATCGGTTGGAAAC
Source organism: Schlesneria sp. (assembly GCA_043738825.1). GTDB lineage: Bacteria > Planctomycetota > Planctomycetia > Planctomycetales > Planctomycetaceae > Schlesneria. The sequence goes on along the minus strand of JAYUFF010000253.1, from coordinate 1,164 downwards.
GCACAAGCTGGCAGCATGTGCTACGGAATCATCAACCGCCACTAAACGCGAACCGTGCGAACCCGACCGTCTTCGATTTCCAAGCGACCGCTCGCGAAGAGTCGGATCGCGGCGGGAAAGGCCTCGCACTCGGCGGCAAACACGCGGGCGGCGAGTGCCTCGGGAGTGTCATTCTCAGCGACCGGGATGACTCGTTGCAGGATGATTGGCCCGTGGTCGTACTCGTTATCGACGAAGTGAACGGTGCAACCGCTCACCTTCGCGCCGCGAGCCAGCACCGCTTCGTAAACGTGGTGCCCGTACATCCCCTTCCCGCAGAAGGCCGGAATGAGAGCCGGGTGAATGTTCATGACGCGTCCTGCGAAGTCTGTCGGGATATCGAGCAGCGAAAGAAACCCGCCGCAGATCACGAGATCGACTTGCGCCTCACGACACAGCGTAAAGACGGCCGCACTGAACTCGCCCACATCGGCAAACGATTTCCGCAGAACGACCTCACAGCGCAAGTTTGCTTCGGCAGCGCGTTGGACCCCACCGCAATCAGGCCGGCTGGCGATGACGAGCGGAATCTCGGCGGACAGCGCACCGGATCGCATCTTCGCCACGAGATTTGTCAGCGTGGTGCCTCCACCGGAAATCAACACGCCCAGGCGAATCGGTCGGTCGAGCGGTGCAGGCTGCGGTCGGTGGCCAGTCATGGAGTCCCTGCGAATGACGAACGAGGAATCTCGGTAGATGAGGAAGAATGATTCGCGAACGGTGCGACATGACAGTCGAGCTCACGCGTCGTCGGTCTCGGACAATCTCGGTCCCGTCGAGTTGGAGTACTCGGTCGGTGGGAGCTTACTGAAATCAACTTCCGACTCCAGACGTGCGCGGCCCGTCATTTCACGGCGATTGGTTTGCCACATGGCGTACGCCACCAGCAGCACGATGAATCCGACGAGCAAATACGTTTCCAGCGACAATTGCTTGGCCACGTATTTCTCCGGACTCGGTCGCCATTCGACTTCACCAGCCAGCAACAGCGGTGCCTTGCGAGTCACATCCTGCGCCTCGTAGCCGTACATCTTGAGGAAGTAGCCGGTGACGCGAATCTCCTCGGTCAAGTCGCCGCCCACCGGCAGGTTTTGAGGTTTGCTCGTGAAGACCACCACGGCCGGA
>JAYUFF010000252.1:0-2384 GCA_043738825.1 Schlesneria sp. | reverse complement strand
GTGAAGATAAGATCCCATCTGAGTGCGGCACTACACTAGTTACCTCTGGCATCTCACTTTCAAATTAGGGCACGACCACCGCGAGGCGATGCTGCCTCCGCAGATGATTCTCGGCCCCGCGCTGGCTACCATGCGTGGCGTTGACCGTGTCGCGATTCGCTTCTCAAACCAAGGCTGCTCACCGTGCGAAACAACTGGTTGCATCGTCCGTTCGTCCTGCGTGCTTGCACGCTGCTGTCCCTCGCACTGGCCGGTTCGATCACGGCGCGAGACGCCTCGGCTCAACGAGCGAACCACCCGACATCGTCCAAGATCACCGAGGCCCTTCAGCCCTATGTCGATAGCCAGGCGTTGGCCGGAGTGGTGACGTTGGTCGCTGACAAGGACAAGATTCTCAGCCTCGACGCGGTCGGGTTTGCCGATGTCACGGCGAAGAAGGCGATGCCCGCCGAGGCCCTCTTCTGGATCGCCTCGCAGTCGAAGCCTGTCACCGGTGCGGCGCTGATGATTCTCGTCGATGAAGGCAAGGTCGATCTGAACGCCCCCGTGTCGAAGTACCTGCCCGAGTTCGGTGATGTCTGGCTGGCAACCGAACGGGACAACGACCACATCCTGCTGAAACGCCCCGCCCGCCCGATCACCGTACGCGACTGCATGAATCACACGAGCGGCCTGCCCTTCCAATCGGTGCTCGAAAAGCCGACGCTCGATCTCCTCCCGCTGCGTGATGGAGTCCGCAGTTACGCCATGACGCCGCTCGTTACCGAACCGGGCACGAAGTACGCCTACTCGAACGCGGGCATCAACACGGGCGGTCGGATCATCGAAGTCGTCAGCGGCCTGAAGTACGAGGACTTTCTCGACCAACGTCTCTTCGCCCCGCTCGGCATGACGGACACGACCTTCTGGCCCAATGAAGAACAACTCACGCGACTTGCCAAGCCCTACAAGCCGACCGCCGACAAGCTGGGGCTCGAAGAAACAACGATCAGCCAGCTTCGCTATCCGCTCAACGATCGGACTCGCCAGCCAATGCCCGGCGGCGGACTCTTCTCGACGGCGAGCGACATGGGCCGCTTCTGTCAGATGGTCCTGAACAAAGGGACGCTCGACGGCAAACGCATCCTGTCCGAAGCGGCTGTCGCGACGATGACGAGCAAACAAACGGCCGACTCGCTGAAGGACGGCTACGGCGTCGGCTGGTCAACCGGCGGAGACTCCTTCGGGCACGGCGGAGCCTTGTCGACCAATCACAACATCGACACCAAGCGCGGCCTGATCACGATCTTCCTCGTCCAGCATGCAGGCTTCCCCAAGAACGGCAACGAAAGCCAGGGAGCTTTCCGCAAAGCGGCCGAAGCCCAGTTCGGCCCGGCGAAGTGATGAATCGCCAGCGACTGTAGTCTGGTCGCTCCGCCGACCAGACGCCCCGATGCTCAATCGTCCCGCCGACGGAGCGGCGGGACTACAGTAGAACGATTGCGTTCTCACTGCCGCGACTTCAGAAACGCGATCAGGTCGAGAAGCTGCTCGCGTGTGAGTTGCGTCTCCAAGCCGGCGGGCATGATCGAGACGGTGCCGGGGCGGATCTCCTCGATGTCGGCGCGGGGGACTCGCACTTCTTCTTTCGCTCCGGTGGCGAGCACGATCTCATCGGGAGTCTCGCGGCGGATGAGGCCGTTGTGCTGCTTGCCAGCCTGCGTAACGATCAGGACCGGCTCGTAGCTTCTCACGAAACTGACGCTCGGGAAGAGGAGCGATTCAAGCAGGTCGCGCTCGGTTCTGATCTTGCCGATGCGCGACAGGTCGGGGCCGATGTTGCCTCCCTTGTAACCGATCGCGTGACAGGCAATGCACGCGGCCTTCGAGTTCGCGAAGACAAGCTGCCCGCGCCGGACATCCCCCTGCCCCACCAGGCCGACCATTTCGTCGAGCCGTTCTTTTTGTTTGGCCGCTTCGACGTTGATGGCCGCGTAGAGCGCTTCGGCCTGCTGCTGGACGGACGCGGGAAACTTGGCGAGCCTCAGCTTGACCGAGTCCACGCGCAGGCTCGTCAACACCGGCGATTGCTTCAGCCCCGCGACCAGCCTCGTGCCGACCGCTTCATCCGTGGACGATTCAAAGACGCCAAGCAGCCGGTTCAGTTCCAGCAGCAGGCCGCGCTGGCCGATGCGATCCCGCGCGTCGGACCGCTGGAACTGAACCGGCTGCTTGCAGTTTTCGAATCGTCCACCGATGAGTCGGTCGGCTTGAAGCTTGTCGCAGGACTGAAGCAATCGCCCGTGTTGACGAGTCTGCGCGTGGACGCGGTGAAGCTGAGGCTCGCGAAGTTTCCTGCATCCGTGCAGCAACAGGCCGAAGCGCTCTACGCGGCCATCAACGTG
>JAYUFF010000251.1:0-6294 GCA_043738825.1 Schlesneria sp. | reverse complement strand
AGATCAAGCAGTCGGGATACACGCTCGACGGAGTCACTCAATCGACGTTGTCTCACGGTGAGGCATGGCACTTCCACCGGATGGGCCAGATGATCGAGCGCGCCGACAAAACGTCGCGAATCTTGGACGTGAAGTACTACTTGCTGCTGCCGCAGGTGTCGGATGTCGGCACGCAACTCGACACCAATCAGTGGGCCGCGCTGCTGAAATCAGCCAGCGCCCTGGAAATGTATCGCAAGGCGCACGGCCGCATCACACCCAAGCAGGTCGCCGAATTTTTGATCCTCGACCGCGAATTTCCTCGGGCCGTCCGCTTCTGCGTCAGCAAGGCCGAAGATTCGCTGCTCGCCATCACGGGCGGCGTTCAGGGTGAGTTCCAAGATCGAGCCGAACAGCGGCTCGGACGGCTTCGATCGGAACTCGACTACACGGGCATCGAAGAAGTATTCCAAGTCGGCCTGCATGAGTTCATCGACCAGTTCCAAACAAAGTTGAACGCCGTTGGCGGCGCGATTTTCGACACCTTCCTCGCAGCGGAACCGCTGGAAGAGTCCGCTTCCGTTTCCCGGCAGACACAAACACAGGGATGATGTTCCGAAACATCTGGCGATTGCACGATCATCAGTCGGAGCCAGGAGTATTCACCACGGAAAACCCAGCGCGGCTTCACGTCGTTCCGTCGCAACCAAAGTGAACGGAGAAAACAGAACGCTAATTCTCACTGATCTTCGCTGATTCGGATGAGTGAAGATCAGCGAAGATCAGTGTTCGGTCTTTCTGAAGCCTTTCTCCGTTCAAGTCGGTTTCGGCGGAACGACATGAAGCCGCGCCGGGTTTTCCGTTGTTCGCATGTATTATCCGGGTTAGCCAAGTGAGTCACCGCATCGGTCGGGGTTCGGCGCAATTCGGTTCTGAGTTGTCAGCAAACGTGAGCTATCTATTCCTACTTCCCGCTTCAGATTTCGGACGCGCTGCTCCGACCTCTGTTCTCGCCTGAATCGCTTCGGAAAACCGCAACCATGACCATCCGCGTCGCCCTGCATCATCGCACGTCCTACAGCTACGACCGACTGGTCGCCCTGTCGCCTCAGATTGTTCGCCTGCGCCCGGCACCTCACTGCCGGACGCCGATTGTGAGCTATTCACTGAGCATTGAGCCAAAGAAACAGTTCTTGAACTGGCAGCAGGATCCGTACGGCAACTTTCTGGCGCGGCTCGTCTTTCCTGAGATGACTCGCGAGTTTGTCGTGGAAGTCGATCTCGTGGCCGAGATGACCGTCATCAATCCGTTCGACTTCTTTCTCGAAGACAGCGCCCTCACATTTCCGTTCGACTACTCGCCGGAACTGCTTGTGCAGTTGCAGCCGTATCTGGCGAAAGCGCCGTTGTCCGACAGGATGCGGGAGTTCGTGGCCCGCGCTCCGCACTCCGCGACCGGGACGAATGATTTTCTGGTCGATCTGAACCGGTACGTGCAGAACGAGGTTGGGTATGTGATCCGCCTTGAGCCGGGTGTGCAGACCTGCGAAGAGACGCTGGAGAAGAAGACCGGCTCCTGTCGCGATTCGGCATGGTTGCTCGTGCAGTTGTTGCGACACTTCGGTCTCGCCGCGCGGTTCGTTTCGGGCTACCTGATTCAGTTGAAGCCCGATGTCGCGCCGCTGGATGGGCCGGCCGGGACGAGTCAGGACTTCACCGATCTGCATGCGTGGACCGAGGTCTTTCTGCCGGGAGCGGGATGGGTGGGACTCGACCCAACCTCGGGGCTGCTCGCCGGTGAGGGGCACATCCCGCTGGCCGCTACTCCCGACGCCGAATCCGCCTCGCCGATCACGGGAGCGATCGACGAGTGCGAGACCACGTTCGGCTTTGAGATGACCGTGCAGCGAATTCACGAAGACCCGCGCGTCACGAAGCCGTACACGGACGAACAATGGATGGCGATCGAGCGCTTGGGCGAGCAGGTCGATCGGTCGCTCGCAGAGGGACCGCGCACGTTGACGATGGGCGGCGAGCCGACGTTTGTCTCGGCCGATGACCGAAACGGACCGGAATGGAGTTTCGATGCCCTGGGCGAGAAGAAGCGTGTCCTCGCGGGAACGCTGTACCGTCGCATGGCCGCTCAATTCTCGACGGGTCCGCTGCTGCACTACGGTCAGGGAAAGTGGTATCCCGGCGAATCGCTGCCGCGCTGGTCGTTGAACTGTTTCTGGAGAAAGGACAAGGAACCGATCTGGCATCGCCCCGATCTGGTCGCCGATGACGGCGTCAATTACGGGTGCGATGCAGACGACGCACAGCACTTCATCGAGACGTTGTCCGATCAACTGCATGTGGGTCCGGACCACATTCTGCCCGGCTATGAGGATGCGTGGTACTACCTCTGGAAGGAACGCAAGCTGCCGGTGAACGTCGATCCGTTCGAGTCGAACCTCAAGAACAAGGAGGAACGCGAACGGCTGGCCCGCATCTTCGAGCGGGGACTCGACAAAATCGTGGGCTACGTGCTGCCCCTGTGCCCGATGGATGAGCCGACCGAGTCGGCACGCTGGGAAAGTGGGCCGTGGCATTTCCGGCAGGAGCGGATGTTCCTGGTTCCGGGTGATTCACCGATGGGCCTGCGCCTGCCGCTCGATTCGCTGCCGTGGGTCGCTCCGGAAGACGAGCTTCCGCTCTACGAACGAGATCCATTGGCCGAGCGTCCCGAGCTGTCTCGCGATCACGGTTATGGAAGTTTCCACGGCAACGGCAATGGCTCGGTGAAGGCACAGTCGCCGCGTTGGATGATGCAGACGACGGAACGCGGCCCGCGCGGGCCGATCCTTGCCAGCCTGCTCAACCTGGAGGCAGAGTCGAGTTTGGAATTGGAATCGAGCGTCGCCACCGCGACGTTGGAGGAACCGGAGCCACAGTCGTCGGCCGCGACTCTCGTGCGCACCGCCCTTTGTGTGGAAGCCCGCGCAGGAACGCTGCATGTCTTCATGCCTCCGCTCGCTGAAATCGAGCAGTACCTCGAACTGGTCAGCGCGATCGAAGAAACGGCCGCAACGCTTTCTCTGCCCGTTCGCATCGAAGGCTATCCGCCACCGTACGATTTCCGAGTGGAAAACTTCAAAGTCACGCCCGATCCCGGCGTCATCGAAGTCAACCTGCAACCGGCGAAGAACTGGCGCGAGTTGGTCCACAACACCGTCGTCCTGTACGAAGAGGCTCGCCAATCGAGACTCTGCACCGAAAAGTTCATGAAGGACGGACGGCACACGGGAACGGGCGGTGGCAACCACATCGTGCTCGGCGGACCGACTCCGGCGCAGAGTCCCTTCCTGAAACGCCCCGACCTGCTGCGCAGCCTCGTGGCCTACTGGAACAATCGCCCGTCGCTGTCGTATCTGTTTTCGGGACTCTTCATCGGGCCGACGAGTCAGGCTCCGCGCGCCGATGAAGCCCGGCACGAGAGCATCTACGAATTGGAGACTGCCTGTGCGCAGTTGCCCGAGGGCCGAAGCTGCTCGCCGTGGCTGGTCGATCGCGTGTTCCGCAACCTGCTCGTCGATATGACCGGCAACACGCATCGCGCCGAGTTCTGCATCGACAAGCTCTATTCACCCGACAGTGCGACCGGACGGCTTGGTCTGGTCGAGTTCCGTGGGTTTGAGATGCCTCCTCACGAACGGATGAGTTTGACTCAACAACTGCTGGTTCGAGCTTTGGTCGCCTGGTTCTGGGACAAGCCTTACAAGCAACCGCTCGTCCGTTGGGGGACATCATTGCACGATCGCTTCATGCTGCCGCACTTCGTTGCACAAGACCTTGAGGAAGTACTGGCCGATCTGTCACAGGCGGGGTTCCATTTCGAGAAGGACTGGTTCGCCTCGCACCACGAGTTTCGCTTTCCAATGATCGGCCAGATCACCCAGCAGGGAGTCACGGTCGAGTTGCGACAGGCGATCGAGCCGTGGCATGTCCTCGGTGAAGAGCCGGGCGCGGGAGGGACCGTTCGCAACGTCGATTCCTCATTGGAGCGTGTGCAGGTCAAGGTGCGCGGTCTGACCAGCCAGCGGTTTGTGCTGGCTTGCAATGGTCGTCGAGTGCCACTGCGTCCGACGGGCATCAAGGGGGAGTTCGTCGCGGGAGTCCGCTTCCGCGCCTATCAGCCTCCAGCCTGTTTGCATCCCACAATCGGGGTTCACGCGCCGCTGGTCTTCGATCTGATCGACACGTGGAACAAGCGGTCGCTCGGTGGCTGCACGTGGCACGTCTCGCACCCCGGCGGCTCCAATGCGGACAGCTTCCCGGTGAATGCCTATGCCGCCGAGAGTCGTCGCGCAGCAAGATTCCTGCCGATCGGTCATACTCCCGATCCGCTGCCGATTCCTCCGATTGAGATCAACGACGACTATCCACTGACGCTCGACCTTCGCCGCCCGGTGGAACCGGCGATGCCGGGAACGATCCCTTGATGAGCACACGCGACCGAACCGTTTACATAGTAGGGTGGGACCAGCGTCGCTTCGCCGCGCCGGCCCACCAGTCCGACAACACCGTTCGCAATCGAGAAAAATGAAATGGTGGGCCGGCGCTCGAAGCGAGCTGGTCCCGCCCTACGTTGAACAATGCACCGGCTCTGGTGACGGACGCCGTCCAGACCTGAACGAACTGATCGCCATGTGTCCTGCGGAGAACGTTTGAGATGCCTCATAACACCGGTGCGGTGAGCGCTCACCCGACCGGCGAGTTCATGTCACAGTATCAGCCTCCGACGCGGGCCTTCGATGAGATGGTCGAGTCGCGCGGTGGCGTTCGTCCGGCCTGGTCGCAGTTTGTCCGCAGTCTCGAAGAACTCGGTTCGGACGGAATCTCGCAACGGAGCGAGCACGTCAAGCGCCTGCTGCGCGAGAACGGCGTCACCTACAATGTCTACGGTGCTTCCAAAGACCTCGACCGTCGGTGGGAGTTGGATCCGCTGCCGATCCTGATGCCGCTCGCCGAATGGTCGCCGTTGGAGGTCGCCATTCAGCAGCGGGCGAGGTTGCTCGATCGCCTGCTGGCCGACATCTATGGTCCGCAGGAGTTGCTCAAATCGGGCGTCCTGCCGCCTCACGCGCTCTACGAGCATCCCGGTTATCTATTGCCGTGCGCGGGGATCGAGCCGCCGACGGGAGTCTTCCTGCACTGGTATGCCGCGCAGTTGGCAAGAACGCCGAATGGAAACTGGGTCGTTCTCGGAGACCGAACTCAGGGGCCGTCGGGAGCGGGCTACGCGGTCGAGAACCGGATCGTCGTCTCGCGCACGCTGCCGCAGGATTTTCAGAGCCTCAACGTCGTGCGGCTGGCATCCTTCTTCATCACACTGCGTGAGACGCTGGCCAGTCTCGCCCAACACCATCGCGAGAATCCCCGCGTCGTGTTGCTGTCGCCTGGGCCGGTCAGCTCCCGCTATTTTGAAGACGTTTATCTCGCGAGGTATCTCGGGTACGCGCTGGTCGAAGGGGGCGATCTGACCGTGCGCGGCGACGGCGTGTACCTCAAGACGCTCGGCGGCTTGCTGTCCGTCGATGTGATTCTGCGGCGCGTGGCCGACGGCGACTGCGATCCGCTGGAACTGCGGCCCGATTCACCGGCGGGAATTCCGGGGCTGGTCCAGGCGGCGCGAGACGGTCAGGTGGTGGTGGCCAATGCGCTGGGAAGCGGCATTCTTGAAGCTCCGCTGATTCAGGCGTTTCTGCCCGCGATCTGCCGGCAGTTGTTGGGCGAAGAGTTGAAGCTGACATCAGCCCCGACGTGGTGGTGCGGCCGAGCGGATGACATGCGCTATGTCGAGACGCATCTCGATCAGTTGGTGGTGCGGCCCGCATTTCGGCACCGCAACGTGCGGACTCATTCCGGATGGCAATTGTCGCGCGAGGAGCGCGAGCGGCTTCTGGCCGAGATGCGAGCGAAGCCGACTCAATTCGTGGCGCACGAGGCGGTTGTCGGTTCGACGGCTCCCGTGTGGAGCGGCAACAACCTGCAACCGTGGCACGTGACGCTGCGTGCCTTCGCGGTGGCGTGCAACGGCGGTTATCAGGTCATGCCGGGCGGCCTCTCGCGCGTCACACCCCGATCCGAGTTGCTGACGGAGTCGATGGCCGCCGGCCAGCGCAGCAAGGATGTCTGGATTCTGGCCGATGCGCCGGTCGAAACCGTTTCGTTGCTGCGACCGCAGGCGACGGCGCTCGAGCTGCGACGCAGCACCAACGATCTGCCGAGTCGCGCCGCAGACCACCTGTTCTGGCTCGGCCGCCTGATTGAACG
>JAYUFF010000250.1:0-2389 GCA_043738825.1 Schlesneria sp. | reverse complement strand
CGTTCGTCGAACGCGAGGCCCCACGGATTCGTCGTGCCGTGCGCGACGACCTCGAACTCGTGCCGCACCGGATGGAACCGCCAGATGCCGCAGTTCATCGGGATTCTTTGTTCCTCCGGCGTACCGGGCTTGCCGATCTTCGAGTTCGACAGGATGCCGTTGCAGCCGTACAACCAGCCGTCCGGTCCCCACGTCAGACTGTTCGCGACGTTGTGAACTGCCTTCAAATCGAACCCGTCGAGCAGCACCTGCGCCGGACCATCGGGCACGTCGTCACCGTTGGCATCGGGGATAAAGATCAGGTTCGGAATGGCCGTGACAAAAATGCCGCCGAACCCGTACTCGACCGAACTGAAGTTCACCCCCTTGTCGAGGAACACGGTCTTCTTGTCGAAGGTGCCGTCGTTGTCGGCGTCCTCCAGAATCAGAATGCGATCCGCGCCCTCCTTCGTCCCGGCGGGAAGCCACTTCGGATACGACCGGCATTCGACCACCCATAACCGGCCGCGATCATCAAACGTCATCGACATCGGCTGCACGACATCCGGCTCACCCGCGAACAGCGTCGCCTTGAATCCCGGCGGCAACTTGATGCTGGCGGCGGCTTCTTTGGGCGGCAACGGGCCTTGAGCCAGAGCCTGCGAGGCCAGCGACGCGACGAACACGGTCAGCAGTACAAATCGCATGGAACATCCTTTCAGAGAATGCAAATGGCAGAAAGATGGGTGTTAGAAAGATCAGATGGCCGACGAATGATTCAGGTCTTCATGTTTCTACCACCCATCTTTCTGCCATCAGGTCTTCTCGCCTTCCTCGGTCACTTGGCAAACACTTTCTCATAGGTCGCCTGATCGAAGCCGACGATCAGTGTCTTGCCGAGCTTAATTGTCGGTGCTCGCAACTTGCCGCTGGGACCGATGAGCAGACCGAGCAGCGTCTCGTTGTCGGGGCGTTCGCGTTTCAGATCCAAGTGATAGACCTTGGTCCCGCGCGTGACGTAGAGGTCGTTCGCTTGGCCCACCAGTTTGAGAGCGTCCGCCTCGACGAGCGGCGTCTTGCGCGCATCGTCCTGCGAAGTGACCGCGATATTGTGTTCGGCGAGAAACGCGGCGGTCTTGCCACACGTCTTGCAGCCGTTGCGGTGATAGCTCCAATCGACTTTGGGCATCGTGGTTTCCTGCTTGTCGTGGGGTAGGTTTGTAACCTGCCCGTCATGGTTTCACCGCATTGCACGGGCAGGTTACAAACCTACCCCACGACTGCGCTCACGTCAGCGAGATCACGTGGTTGCTCAGCCGTTCGTAGCCGGTGTCGGTAATCAGGTAATTGTGTTCGATGCGGATGCCGCCGATCCCTTCGACGTACAGGCCGGGTTCGAGCGTGATGACATCGCCCGCCAGCAACACGTCGTCTCCCTGCGGGACGAGGATTGGCGGCTCGGGGTGAGCCAGCCCGATGCCGTGTCCGGCGTGATGGGCGAAGTTAGCGGCGAGGCCCGCGTCGGCGATCGGCTGGTTGACCGCATGCCACACGTCGCTCGCCTTCGCTCCGGCCTTGAGCACCATTTCTCCCGCCTGCTGCGCCGCCATCACGAGGTTGTAGAGCTGCTGCTGCCGCGAGTTCGGCTCACCGACCGTCAGGCAGTTCGTGAAGTCGGAGCGATAGCCTTCCAAGACGACGGAGTAATCGAGGGTGAACATGTCCCCCTGCTGCAAACGATAACTGGTCGGCAGACCGCCAACCTTCGGTGCCGCAGCGGTTGCCGCGCGAAAGTCTCCGTAGATCAAGCCGGGTCGCCGCGCGGCCGAGATCGCCGCCTGCTGAACCTCGACGAAGATCTCGAACTCGCTCAGACCGGGTCGCAGAATCTCACGCAGTCGAAGCATTCCGGCTTCGCCCGCTCGCATGCACTCCTTAAGAACCGCGATCTCGTCGGGATGCTTCTGCCGGCGGAGCGAACGGAGCGTCGTGCCGAGATCGACCGGGCCAAGCTCACCCGCGTCCTTCGCCTCACGCCGCACCGAGTGTTGTTCGTGGTCGAGACCGAGTAACTCGAACGCACCGACCGGCAGCCATTCGGCCTCGACGGCCCCCGCTCGACCGTAGAGCCGATTGGCGATCTGTTCGGCCGCGTTGAGCAGCGCGTGATCGCGGTTGAGGGCCGAATGCTGGTGGTCGTACCACTTGACCATGACCTCGTCATCGATGAACGGTTCGCCCGTGCGAGACCTCAGCGTGAAGTTGTCGCCGAGCAGCGTCGCCTTGCCGTCCCGTTCGAGCAGCAGCCACGCTCGCTCGCCCGCCGAGAACGTCAGCGGGTGAACCATGAAGTTCGACAAGTACAGCACATGCCGAGGATCGGCCACGAGCAACCATTCACAATCCGCCG
>JAYUFF010000249.1:0-6308 GCA_043738825.1 Schlesneria sp. | reverse complement strand
AACTCCGACAACAGATACCGATGGCACTGCTTGATATCGATGAAATCGCAGCCGATGCGCGCGGCGAGTCGTGCTGCGGCGAGGTACTGGTCCTCGATCCGCTTCAGATCATCATCAGTCAGCAGCGGGTACGACTCATCGACGACTCGGCCGGTTGATTTGTCGATCGTCAGCGGATCGAGGATCGGATCGTGAGTCGCTAGCAGCGGGCAGCGGTAGCTGAACCGACCCGAATGCGTGAGCTGCAAGCCGACGGCGAGACCGGCGTCCGAACCGAGTGCCTCTCGATGTGCGAGCCGACAGCCGTTCAGCATGTCTTCCAGCGCCGAGGCGGTTCCGTCGTGCAGCCAGAGTTGGCGCGGGTTCATTCGCGCCGCCTCGTCGATCGCGGTCGCCTCGCCCCAGATCAGCTTGGCACCTCCCGCACCGAAGCGGCGGTAGCGGCGATAGGTCAACTCATCGGGAGCACCGTTCAGCGTGCCGTCGCAGCCTTCCATCGGTTGAACGCAGAGCCGATTGCCGACGGTCAGTGAGCCGATTCGGGCTGGCTCAAACAGGACCGAGAAGTCGCTGGAAACGTGGAGTGACGAGCCGAGCGCAGCGGCGTCCGCAACGACATCGTCGGGTGACTTGTACTTGAAGTAGCGCGCCATGCCTTCCCGCCTGAACCGAAGTCGTCGTTGGGCCGGGAGTATAGGGACTGGCCTAAGAGTCGGGTAGGCGGCGGTCCCACTGAGACAGGGCCATCGTCTTGTTGAAACGGGGAGATTGGGTGCCACGGTCACGGAGCTTCGACGTGGCCGTGAGGTGGGGAATCAGCCTTCACGTCCTCGCACGGCCACGTCGAAGCTCCGTGACCGTGGCACCCCCCATTTGAAAAAGGCGATGGCCCTGCCCACTGAGAGAGAGGCGTATGAGTTCCCTGCGCCAGAAAGCAGGCAGGTTGTTTCTTGCTCCGGGGTCGCGCAGCAACGACGGCTACCAAACCTCCTGCCAACTGCGGCGATGCACCAGCATTTGGCGGCCCGGTTCAAACCGTTCGGGCGAGACGGCGGGGATGCGGACGCAGACGGGCTCGTCGCCGTACAGTCCTTCGATCGACAGGTGTGCTCCCAACTCATCCTGTTTGCCGAGGCTTTGCGACTGCCAGTGCATCGCGCTGACTTGCGAGAAGATGTTCATCAATGCCATCACGTCGATCTCGAAGCGCGCCCCGAACACCAAGCCATCGTGTGGCCCCCCGACGACCTCGGTCAATGCGGCGAAGACGGTGATCTCCCAGCCCGCCGGTCCCGAGTGATAGTGGCACCCGATGGGCCCCATCGTTTTCAACGGTTCAATCTGAGCAGCGACCTCATTCGCCAGCGTGGCCAGCCATTCGGGAGGGGGTGTCATGCGGTCTGCTCCGGCAGTGTGAGTGAGCGGGACGAAGGTGCAGGTTCCACGCGCAGGAACATCGTTGGGCACGTTTGAGCAAGTTCGCAAGGCGACGCGCATCCCTGCCGTGAAGCGGGAACGAAGGAGACACTTCCAGACAACCCCAAAGTGAACTGCGTACAGGTCTGCAAAGCGTCCTCTCGATCGAGCCACGAAATTGCAAGCGTGATGCCGGATCGGTTCGATTCGCCGGAAGCGGGATAACAGGTGGCAAGTTCACTCGCGTCGTGAGGTTGCAACCGCGCGCATCGCACCGTTCGACTCAAGCGGTTCGATCCGCTTCATCGCGACGGCGGGCACAATGTGCCTGCGCGGAATCACAAATTGAACAACCGGACGGCGCGCGAACCGAGACAAGCGATGCGGCTCGCGCAGAGCAGACAACTGCTCTCACTGACAAGACCGTGAGGAAATGTCCTGGACATCCCGACGACGCACGGCAAGTACGAAGCCGATCCCCAGTTCGCCACTCGACGTTTCATTCGGTGAACGGCGCGGCGCGAACTCGGTCAAATCGTTTCAACAACTTGACGACGATGCGGTGTGAGAGTCTGTCCGAGAACTTGAGTTGGCTGCAACTGTCTTGTGGATTGTGTTTGGGGTGCCACGATCACGGCTTGTCGTGGCCGTGTCTTGGCGACGACCAAAGCACGACCAAGCCGTGACTGTGGCACCCTGAAAACAGGCGATTTCTTTTCGGATCGCCACTGACCGTGAGCCTCGCGATCGTGGTGGCCGTCACTGGAACATCGTGTCCATCATCTTGATGGCGGCCGGGCCGACGAGCACCACGAAGATGCCGGGGAAGATGAACAGTATCATCGGGATGAGCATCTGCACGGCGGTTTTCTGCGCCTTCTCTTCGGCGAGTTGACGACGTTTGACTCGCATCGAGTCGGATTGGACGCGCAGCGCCTGGCCGATCGACGAGCCAAACCGCTCGGCCTGAATCAGCATCGCCGCCAGAGCCTTCACGTCATCGACGCCGGTCCTCACACCCAGGTCATGCAGCACGTCCCGGCGCACGCGGCCCATCTGAACCTGCATGTTGCTCAGCGCGAATTCACTGCACAGCTCGGGGTGAGCGTCCGCCAGTTCCTCGCCAATCCGCCGCAGGCCGGCATCCAAACCGAGACCCGCCTCCACGCAGACGACGAGCAAATCGAGGGCGTCTGGCATCGACAGAAAGATCTTCTGCTTGCGGGCTGACGCGAGGTACCACAGCACGGCCTCGGGCAGATAAAAACAGACACCGGCTGCGATACCGATCGAGAAGAACCCCTTCTGCGTCGCTCCGTAAGCGAGCATTCCGTAGCCGCCGCCCAACAACGCGCCGACCCCCAGCATGGCCACCTTGATCGCCAGGTACATCTGCGCCGAACTCGCCTGGTTGTAGCCCGCGTTGGCGAGTCGCACCCGCAGCACGTTCTGCTCCAGTTCCGACTTCGCGCCGAGTGCCTTGGCCATCGCCGGAGCCGCCTTGGCGATGATCCCGCCCAGCCCCTTGCCCGACTTCTTCTTGTCACGCGCCGCCGGATCGCGCAGTTCATCGAGCCGTTCGGTGGCCCGCGACTCCTCTTTCGAGAACACGCTCATCATCGCCCAAGCACCGGCGGTGATGGCCCCGAAGATGGCCCACGGCATGATGGTGGTGAGTTCCATGTGGATCGTCCTGTCAGGTTGAAGGTCAGAGGTCAGGTTTGACGTGGGGAACAATTCCACTGTGATTGTTCACGCGATTGGGTTGAGTGAAAAGTGATCAGTGCCAAGTGCAAAATGAAAGTCGTTCCGGTCCATCAACCGGTGGAACGCAACGACTGTCGGACAACAGTCCTTGACAGCAACTCGCGCTTGGAACAGCGTCGGCTTCGCTCCCACTTTGCACTGATCACTTTTCACTTTGCACTCACCTTCAACCCGCCGCTACACCTTGATGTCGATGATCTTCTTGATGCAGACGGCTCCGACGATCTGCATCACCACGCCGAACGCCACCATTTTCTTACCCAGTTCGGTGGTGAACAGCAGCATCACGTATTCCTGGTTCAAGTAGTAAACGGCGATGAAAATGATGGGGGGTAAAGCCATCAGCACCACGCCGCTCAGACGGCCTTCGCCGGTCAGAGCCTGCACCATGCCGAGAATCTTGAACCGCTCACGCACCACCTCGCAGATCTTGTCGATGATTTCGGCCAGGTCGCCGCCGGTCTGTCGCTGGATCGAGACCGCCGTGACGAAAAACTTCAGATCGAGATTCGGCATCCGCTTCATCATGTTCTTCAGCGCCTGCTCGATCGGAATCCCGAGGTTCTGTTCCTCGTAGGCGATCTGAAATTCGAGGCCGATCGGTGCGGCCATTTCCTCGACCACCATGTTCAGCCCCGCGTTCAGACTGTGTCCCGAACGGAGCGCCCGCGCGATCAGCGACAGCGCATCGGGCAGTTGAGCACCGAATTTGGCGAAGCGCCGCTTGCGTCGCATCATCAGCCAGAACAGCGGCATGACTCCCGTCATCAAGGCCAACACCGGCAACAGCGGCGTCGGGGCTTGAACGATCTCACCGATGCCAGCCCCCACGATTCCGACGCCCGCACTGATGAGCACGAACGTCTGGAAGTTGATCGGCGAATCGGCCTGCTCCAGGAAGAAGCCCCAACTGCCCATGTTCTTCGAGAACCGGCCCAATGCGCCGGCGGCCCCTTTGCTCACGTTGATGAAGTCCTGCTTCATCAGGCTGCGCGACCCTTCGGCATCCGGCATTTTGGTGCCGGCCAGCACGTCAAGCCGATCTTCGGCGCGTGTGGAACCCATGTCCCTGGCCATCATGAAGATGGCCGCCGCGAGTGCCGCCGCACCCATGAACGCCGCCAGCGAAATCATCCAAATCGGATCCATGAGATCCACTCCGGTTGAGGGTTAAGGGTTGGGGGTTGAGGGTCAGAAGAGGCGGCTGAGGGATCGTGTTTTTCTGACCCTCAACCTTCAACCCTCAGCCATTTCGACTACTTTCCGAGTGTTCTCGCTGTGAACAGGTTCGACGGTAGTTTGACGCCGGCTCCCTCGAGTCGGGCCATGAACGACGGGCGGACGCCCGTCGCCTCGAAGTGCCCGAACGCGCGGTTGTTCTCGTCGATGCCGTCCTGCTTGAACAGGAAAATGTCCTGCATCACGATTTGATCCTGCTCCATGTTCAACACTTCCGTGATGTGCGTCAGCCGGCGCGGGCCACCTTGCAGACGCTGCACCTGAATGATCAGGTCCACGGCGGCGGCAAACTGCTGGCGCAAGGCTCGGATCGGCAGTTCGACTCCACCCATCGCGATCATCGTTTCCAGACGCGACATGGCGTCGCGCGGCGTGTTGGCGTGGATCGTCGTCATCGAGCCTTCGTGGCCCGTGTTCATGGCTTGCAGCATGTCGAGCGATTCGGCACCGCGGCACTCGCCGATGATGATCCGGTCGGGCCGCATGCGCAGGGCGTTCTTGACGAGGTCGGTCGCCGTGACTCGCCCCTTGCCTTCGATGTTCGCGGGGCGAGACTCCAACCGCAGGACGTGGTCCTGCTGAAGTTGCAGTTCCGCCGCGTCCTCGATCGTGATCACACGCTGATCGTCCTGAATGAAACTCGACAGTGTGTTGAGCAGCGTCGTCTTACCGGAACCGGTACCGCCGCTGATGATAATGTTCAGCCGCGCCTTGATCGCACCCTCCAGCAGGAGGGCGATCTCGGGCGTGAAGGCTCCAAACTTCAACAGGTCTTCCAGCCCCAGTGGCTTCGATCCGAACCGGCGAATCGTCAGCGAAGGGCCGTCGATTGCCAGCGGCGGAATGACCGCGTTCACGCGGGAACCGTCGGCCAGTCGGGCATCGACCATCGGCGAAGTCTCATCAATGCGTCGGCCCATGCGCGACACAATGCGGTCGAGAATCTGCATCAGATGCGCGTTGTCGCGAAACGTGACTTCGGATCGCTGAATGCGACCGTTCTTTTCGATGAAGACGTTCTTCGGCCCGTTGATCATGATGTCGGCGACGCCCGGTTCCTTGAGCAGGATCTCCAGCGGGCCGTAGCCAAACGTTTCGTCGAGCACTTCTTCGATGAGCCGCTCGCGTTCCGAACGGTTCAGCGCGGGGTTCTCGGTGTCGCACAGATGCTCGACGACGAGACGAATCTCGCGCCGCAGCGTGTCACCCTGAAGATCGCCGAGCCGCGACAGGTCGAGCTTTTCGACCAGCTTGCCGTGAATCAGCCGCTTCAGGCTGTCGAAATCCAATTCGGACGAAGGGCCACGTCCTCCACGAGACGGAGCGAAAGTAGGTGCAGCCATGTTGCAGGGGACTCCCAACGATCAAACTTCGGTTTCGACACAAGCCGTACCGACAACCGGCGCAGTCTCGCATCGCTGCCGAAACTTAGGTCACGATTTGCCAGGTTGCAAAAAGGAAACATCCGATCCCGATCAGAAAGCCCGTTCGGGTGATGGCAATCGTGTGGAGTAAACCGATTGAGACGGTCATGTCGATGGGCATCCTCTTGAAATTTGTGCGGTGAGCCGCCGGATGAGAACTTGTCAAAGAGCAAGGTCGTGGTTTCTGTATGGTTTGCCCTTCAGCCCGGAGGGCGAAAGAGGATAGCCCACGGCGCGAGCCGTGGGATGGGTGAGCGAGTGCCGGTTTCAGCCCGGAGGGCGACACTCTCCGACCAAGAGCGCCAGTCTCACCAAAGTGTCGCCCTCCGGGCTGTCGGACTCGGTTGCGCCTGACCCCACGGCGGCTTTGCCCACCAAATCGTAGGGTGGGCTGTGCCCACCACTTTGGTTTGCGGTTTGGTGGGCACAGCCCACCCTACATCTTGTGAGCCGTCGCATTTG
>JAYUFF010000248.1:0-6312 GCA_043738825.1 Schlesneria sp. | reverse complement strand
CCAAAGATGGCAAAAGTCGAGCTCAGTGCCAACGAAATGCGACCGCCGACTCGTGCGAGTCGGCGGCCGCATTGATCTTTCTCGATGAGCGATCATTGACGCGGATAAGATGGTGGCGATGGAGGTGATGGTGGTGGTGGTGGAGGCGGTGGTGGTGGAGGTGGTGGTGGTGGTGGAGGCGGTGGAGGAGGTGGAGGTGGCGGAGGTGGCGGAGGTGGCGGAGGTGGCGATGGCATGAGGTGGCTCCTTTCGAGAACCGAGTCACAAGGAACTTTGACAGCACACGGAGTAGTTCAACAAGGTTGCCTCAATGATTCAACTCCACTCGCGTGTTGGCAGAGCGGATCTTTGTGTCGAGCACACAGAATGAGAGGCCGTAGAACTGGGTGAGAGGCCGTAGAACTGGCGGGCCTCGCGAAGTTGATGGCGAATGGCTCCGCCAATC
The DNA here is from genome assembly GCA_043738825.1 of Schlesneria sp. Classification (GTDB taxonomy): domain Bacteria; phylum Planctomycetota; class Planctomycetia; order Planctomycetales; family Planctomycetaceae; genus Schlesneria. The sequence goes on along the minus strand of JAYUFF010000248.1, from coordinate 5,867 downwards.
GTGCCATCGTCCGGCGGCACGTTCCAAACGGCCACTTCGGAATCTGTCGGACCTCCAAACCGGCGTTTGTCGAAGCCCGGCCCGCCATAGCAGAAGTGAAGCATCTTCGGGCCAGTGGCATCGAGCGGCGGCAGGGGGTTGTCGCCCTGACAATTCGTGACACAGAGGCCGGTCATCACCGGTTCGAGATTCAGCCGGTGCATGGCCATCACGACCGCCCACATCGTGGCGAGCCAGTCCTTGTGCGGATTGGTGTCGCTCGCGGGAGAGACACCTCCGCCAGCATCAGGATGAGATGAACCGATGGTCGGAAACAACTCCATCAACTCGAACCATTCGTCGCTCAGTTTCTGTTGCCAGACAGTCGGGATGACGTGCGGGACGCCACCGTCGATGACCGGATGCCGAAGTTTCTCCGGCGCGAGGCCCGCTGCGCGGCAAACGTTGTCCAACGTCGGCTGATACACGTCGGCTTCGGGAGCCAGATATCCGACGAAGTCGAAGCTGACCTGTCGGCCTGTCAACGTCAGATCATCGAACGGAAGCGGCTGGAGGAACAGCATGTCGGGATCGCACAGCACGATGAAGTCGGCGTCGGTCTCAACGTGCCGCAGCGAGCCAGCGGTGTTGCGCGGCGGGTAGAGGATTCCGTTGAGGTCGCGATAGTTTGGTGCCGTCTGCACGATGCCGCCCGAGGCTCGGATGCGCTCGAAGCCGGGAAGCAGCGGCTCGTCGTGCTTGTGGACCACCACGATCGGCGGACGGCCCAGATGCTTGACGCACGAAAAGTGAAACAGCATGGCCTGCCAGACCATGTAGTGGTTGTTCTCCGCAGAGACGACGATCTCGTGCCGTGGCATCGCTCAACCCTCGTGACGGAAGCGACCGAGATGCAGCCTGGTTTGGTGTTCGGCGAAGGACTCGCCAGCGGTGTTCATGCCGAGCATGTAGTCGCGCTGCCAGCCACTTTTGACGGCGAGATCGTCGTTGCGCGCAAGTCCCTCGTTGAACACGGCGCGCGAGTCCCGCCACGTTTCGTAGGCCCGCGCGAGCTGCGGATTCGCTGCCACCGGCTGGCGGATCGGTTCGAGCGACTCGGCCAGTCCGCGCGGGACGGGAACGATCATGCAGATCGGTTCCCCCCGCTCGAAGCGAACCGTGTGGTTTTTGCGAGTCAGCTTCCAGTTCATCGTGAAGGTGGTTTCGTTCCAGTCGGTCTCGACGATCCCTTCGAGGGGTTGCACGCCATCTTTGATCCAGTTCGTCGGACCCTTGACCCACAGGTTGATGCCGCGCGGGGTCCGAAACAGATAGGGCAGCGAGAACGTGAGGACTCCCTCGCCGAAGTGGCTGAAAATCCGGGCCTCCTGGCTGCCGCGCGGCAATCGCACCTTCACGTCCGTGATCAGCGGCCCGCCGTTCCAGCGAACGCTGAAATCGGCTGGACAGCGAATGATCCAGCCCGCTTGATTGGCGATGACCAACGGCAGGCAACGGTAGGCGTAGCGGTTGGCACTCTGGTCCATCCATGCGCGGTCGGACGGAGCGGGTTCAATCGGCATGTCGTCCTGCGGATGAAGCTCGAAGGCAATGAGGCGCGGTTTGTGTTGGGACGGCATGGTGGCTCGTGATTGGGGGAATGGCGACATCTCAAACCGGCGGATGAATGGCCCGCATTATTCACGGTCACCCCGATGAGGTGACACCGTGTCACACACCAGCCCGAAACGTGAGCGAGGTCGAATCGTGACCGCATCCTCGCTTACGCTTCGGGTTGGTCGCCATGAATAATCCGGGGCAGGCGTCACTTCACTTCCACGGGAAACATGAGCAGCGGATGGTCGGGGTGCTTCTCGCGGAACGCGGTCCAGCGTTCCAGCCATTCCGCCGTGGTGAGGCTCGTGGCCGCGCCTCCCTCGTGGACGCGCTGCGATGCGAGAATCTCACCGAGCAGTCGCACGTCGGCACGGTTCAGTTGCGTGTCGGGTTCGAGAATCCACTGGCTCCAGTCGAAACGGAGAATTGTTTTGAGCTGCCCCGAGGCCAGCACCTGTGACCCCTGAGTGCTCGGCGAAAGTTGGTAGACCATGTCCGGCATGCGCCGCGCCGGGGCCATCATCTTGCCGAGACTCGCATCCCACGCCGTGAGCTGCCGATCGCGGGTCGAGACCAGAAACAGTTCTTCGTCCGGCAGAAACGTGACGCCGAAAACCTGGTCGCCGTGCTCCCGAGTGGCCACGACAGCGGTACCCGTTGCGAGATCCCAGATGCGTGCATGTTTGTCCGACGAAGCGGTCAACAACCGCCGACCGTCACGGCTGAACTGTGCGTTGAAGACCCAACCCGAATGATTCAGCGGCCGACCGGTGCTGGCCCCGCTGGTTGCATTCCACAGGCAAACGGCATGGTCTGACGCGCAGGTCGCCACGAGTTGGCCGTCGGGCGAGAACTGGGCATCGTGGAGAAAACCGTTTTCATGCCGAACCTCGAACAGCAATTCGCCATCGGCGGTCTTCCTCATTTCCATCGCACCCGAGCAGCCCCAGAGGATGAATTGATCCCCCTTGGGTGAGAATCGGATGCGGTCTCGAATGACATACCCGTATGTCGCTGGCTTCCCGTGAAACGCCGGATGCTCCGCACGCACCTTGCCAGTGGCCGAGTCGAGCAACACGACGTGACCGCGATGGCACAGCACGACGATGGTTTGCCCGTCCGGGCTGGCTCGCACGGCGATCGCCTGCGAGGGTGTGACCACGTCCTCGAATGCCGCCTGCCCCGACTCCGAATTGACGATCCTCACGCAGCCGGGATCGTCGAGGTTTTGCTGATCGAGCGAGTGCCAGGCATCCTCGCGCGAACCGCCGCCCGCCAGCACGATCAGCGACGAATGGGGCACGAAGTCCGCATCGCTGATCAATCCCGTTCCGGCAAGTTTTGGTCCAGCCGGTTTCCCCGACGCGGTCTCCATGACCTCGAATCCAATCCGGTCACGACCATTGTCAAAACCGCTTGGGAGCCAGCGGTCGCCCCGCTCGTTGAATCGAATGAAGGGACCGTGCGCCGAACTCGTCGCGACGAACGGCTTCGGCTGATCGTCGCTGCGTTTCCACACACGAATCAGTTGGCCATCCCATTGGACCGTGGCAAACGTTCCTCCGTCCGGCGACCACACGCAGCGATGGACCGCATTGTTGTGCGGGATCGGCGGACCAACCGGCTTGCCGGACGAAACGTCAAACATGCGCGCCGTGTGATCGACGCCCGCCGTCAGCAACAGGGAACTCTGCGGATGAAAGCTGATCGCGTTGATCAGGTTTTTGTGCGGGAGGCGAGCTTCGGCCGGTGTCCCCGACACGGCATCCAACAAGACCACGTCAAAGTCCTCGCTCAGAGCGATCCATTTTCCGTCGGGTGAGATCGCCGAGGACAGGACGCGCTTGATCGCTTGTTCCCAGTCGATTTTTGCCTGGAGGAGATCCCAACAGCGGACGGAATGCAGGCTGTCCACGACAACCAGCCGGTCATTTCCCACAAACATCGGCGGAACATTTCCGTACGAGGCGGAGGGTTGAACGGGCAGCAGCGGCTCCGCGTTTGCCTGATCCGGTGCCGAGGAGAAGACACGCACCTGCTGGTCGAAGCCACGCACCGCGAATCGGCAACCATTCGCGCTGATCGCGACCGATGTCACCGGACTGCCCACATCGAGCGGGACGGTGCGAAATGATTTGTTCGGGACATCGCGGACTTGGACCGTCTTGTCGCCGCCGACAACCAAACACTGGCCGTCCGAATTGAACTGCAAACAGTTCACGGGATCGGGATGTGTCCAGCGATCGACTTCCGTGTTCTTCGGGAAGTCAAACACGGCGACCTCCTGATCAGACGCCGCCACCAGCAACGATCCGTCAGGACTCCAAGTGGCCGCGGTGACCGGTCTGGGGATCGGTATCGCGAGACGCCGGCCGCTCGCCAGGTCCAGCACATCGCATTCGCCGGACAACGACAGACTCAACAGGAGTCGTCCCGACGGGTGATAACTCAGCCCCTTGTTCCACACGGCGGGCTGGCTGAAGGCCTGAACCGGAATCGCGATCTGAGACAGCCACGACTGCATCCGGATGCGATTGTGCTTCTCACGCAGCGGATGATTCTCGGAGGCGGCCACGGCGTTCGCGAACCACAGGATCGCCTCGCGCGGGTCGCCGTTCCGATCGGCGGTCAGGCCGGTCTCGGTATAGGTATCAATGATGACGCGCTCGCCGTTCAGGCGGGCGGTCTTTTCCAACTCCCGAGCCGCTTTGGCATCGCGCGCTTCATTGGCCGCGACGTTGGCGAGCGCCCGAAAGCGGAACGCCAACCCATATCCCACGATCGTGGCGACGACGATCATCATCGCCACCGTGCCGACCAGTCCCGCGATCAACTGATTCTTCCGGCACCAACGTTGCAGTTGCTCCAGCAGACCGATCGGTCGCGCGACCAGCGGCAACCCCTTCAACCAATGATCCAAATCGTCAGCCAGAGCCTGCAAGCTGGGATAGCGTGACTTGGGGTTTTTCTCCAGCGCCTTCAGACAGCAGGCTTCCAAGTCGCGCGGCAGGTCGGGGCGCAACGACCGGGGGGCCGGCGGACTCTCCTGCAAATTGGCCACGTGTGCGATGACCGTCCACGGATCTCCCGCAAACGGCACGTGACCGCACAGCATCTCGAACAGCACGACCCCCACACTGTATTGATCGCTGTGAGGCCCCACTTCGGCGATCGCCCCGCGCGCCTGTTCCGGAGACATGTACGTCGGCGTGCCGACAATCTGCCCTTCGACGGTCATGCCCGAGGCGACATCGGCGTCCCGTTTCGCCAGTCCAAAGTCCATGACCTGCGGACGGCTGACATGATTCATCATGATATTCGCGGGCTTGATGTCGCGATGGACGATTCCTTCACCGTGCGCGTAGTGCAGCCCTTCGGCGATCTGACGAACCCAATCGACCACGCTGCGCAGATCGTGCCGCCGTTCGCGGAGCATCTGCAAGAGCGGGACGCCGTCCACAAGTTCCGCGACCAGATACGGCCCGTCGTTCGTCTCACCGCTCTCATACAGCGCCACAATGTTGGGATGATGCAACCGCGCCGCCGCTTTGGCCTCGCGATGGAACCGCTCCAGCATCGCTCGATCGTCGAGGGCGAATCGAGGCACCTTCAACGCCACTTCCCGATCCAGCAGAGGATCGTAGGCTCGATAGACCGTGCCGAATGAACCGTGCCCCAAAACGCGGATCACTTGAAACCGGCCGACTTGCCGGGGCTTCGCCGCTGGATTGCCGCTGGACCCACCAAACATCGGTTCGGTCGGATCCGAGGAGGGGACGTAATCCATCGTCATGTTGTCGCGAGCGGCGGCGTGTTCGGTCTCGCTGCCCATGACCGCCGTCTTGTCCGACATCGAGAGTGGCACGGTCCCTGGGCCGATCACCGTCTCGATTCTCTGCGTCGCCTTCGCGCCCTCGACGGCCAGGGCCGCACAGGCGGGACACTTTGGCTGTGCCGCATCACTCGGCTCGGAAAGAACCGCGTTGCAGGCGGAGCAATGTCGCCGAGTGAATGCCGCCATTCGATCACGAAGCCTCGCGTCACGTCAGAAGAATCAGTCTCAGCCCGAGTGTATCGCGGCTGTGCCTCTTGAATCCAGCATCTCGACGAATCGTTCCCGGTCGAGATTCCAGCCAGAACACGCTGACAGGATGCACAGCCCTGATCCCACGGCCATCGCCTTGCTGAATCTGGGGGATTGGGTGCCACGGTCACGGAGCTTCGACGTGGCCGTGAGAGTGGGAAACAGCCTTCACGTCCTCGCACGGCCA
>JAYUFF010000247.1:0-6313 GCA_043738825.1 Schlesneria sp. | reverse complement strand
CTTTTGGACTGGTCAGCTTCGCCGAACAAGGCCCGGTGATTTCGCCGGTCCAGTCACTCGACCACAGCTTCGGGTGAGCGATGACGGTCAACTCCGGGCCGTAGTCGAAACGACCCGCCGAGGACGGCGAGGGCATTCCCGGCTGCCATGTCTTCTCCTGCTCGTCCAAGAACATGGTGTGCTTGCCATCGACCGAGAACTCCAGCACGCGCCCACCCGCTTGTGGAGAGAGGATCGCCTTCGCGGTGCCGCGCTTCAGCTCGACGGCCTGCGTGTAGTTGTGAAAGGGAACGACCTTCGCCGACCCGGCCTCTTGCGCGAAGCCCGCGTCTGTCAGAGCCAGCGCCATCGCCAGTGTGAGGATCAACCGGATGGAACGCTGCATGTGTCTGATCCGTTCTACTAACGTTTTGATCGTTTGCGGGACGAGAAGAATTCGGAACACTGATTGACGCTCATCTTCACTGATTCGGCGGAGTGAAGCTGAGTGTTCTGGTTTTCTTTTCACTTGGGTTGCTCCCGCACGAAGTGAAGCCGTGCCGGGTCTTCTGGTCCGTCGCCCGGAAGGGCCGTCTGTGGAAGCGCGCGTTGCTGCGGCTCATGGTTTGTTGGCAGCGAACAGTCGGGGCGGGCCACCCGTCAATGGGACACGGTACTCGGAGTGAGAGCCGACGACGAGCGTGTAGACCTCCGGTCCCTTGGAGCTGTCGTGGCGGTAGGTCAGCGGGTACGGCAACTCGAACTCGTGCGAGTCGCCCGGCTTCAGGGTCAGCATCTCACCCCAACCGCTGGTCGGCGCTTTGGTCTGGTATCTGAAGTTTTCCTGGCTGAGGTTCGACAGTTTGATGCGGGCCAGATGGTACGTGACGTTGATGACCGGCGCGGTCCACTTCACATCGTGCAGACGCAGCTTGGAGACACCGAGCGTCACGTCGGGGACATCCGCTTCCGAGATTTTTGTTCCCTTGGTGTACGCCAGCCAACCCGCGCGAAACTGCGCGATGTACGGATCGGCGTTGAGCGTGTGGTCCTTGGCTTGGTAGCTGTCAGCGAAGCGGCCCGTCCCGGTGACGCTCGACACGGGCAGCCAGTCGAGTCGCAGTTGCCGCTTTTCGTGAGACGGCTTGAGCAGCGAGGCCTGGACCTGCTCGGAGACCTTCAAGTCGTACACGGCACACGGCTGCCACTTCGTCTGCGCGGGATCGGTCTTGATCTGGACATCGATTCGCAGGCCGGAGACTTTGAACTCGAACGGCTTCGGCCCGTCGGTGGCGACGGGTTCCGAAGGCTCACCGACCGTCAGCGGACTGGTGACACGCAACGTCGAACGGACTTGCAGGGCGTCGCCGTACTGCTTCAAGTCGGGGATCAGTTCCTGCAACGTCGCCCGCTCGGCCAGCTTGGCGAACAGCGGTTCGGGGATGTCGAGCAGATCGAGCTTGGCCAGATCGGCATCGACCACCATTTGCGTGAGCGGTTCCAGAATCTGAGGGGCCGCCGTGATGTGCAGCGCTGTGTCTCCCGCCAACTGAGCAAGCGTCACACCGGCGGGTGCAACTCTCTTCAAGGGGGAGATCGATCCGAACGGATTGAGGCTGCCGGCCGTCAGGCCGACGATCAGCGAGACGCCGTTCTCGTCGGTCATGATCTGCTCGGGATACGCCTTCAGACGCGGCGGGTTGACGGGCAGCGGCCACAGGCTGGACAAGGTCGCTCCCGTATCGGGCAGCACGAGAAACTCTTCGAGCTGGCTCACGATCTTCGGAGCGATCGCGAGGACTTCATTCTCAATGCGACCCTTGCTGCCATACAGTCCGCTGGTGAGGCCGCTCGTCACGGCCTCTTCCGTCATGCCAAAGCCCTGCGTCGAAACGCCTGCCGGTTGGGTGACGTACCAGTTGTCATTGGGGATCTGAAAACTGGCCGCTCCCGACCTCAACCGAATCTTGCGGTCGGCGATGTACGGTGTGACTTGCAGACTCAACCAGACCGGATAGCGGTGCCCGATCATGATGTTGATGGGACCGGCCTGCGCCGCGTGACGCTCTCCGTTCACAGACGTTCCGCCGATGGAAAGCGTCGCGTCGCGAATGCCGATCTGCACCAGCAGCTTGTCTCGCGCAAAGCCCCTCACGAGGACTCGTTCGACCGTGCCGCGATAAGTGATCCCCGAGAACCGAATGCTGAACGAACGCCCCTGGACGGTCGTGCTGTCGAACATGTCACCCAGCGATCCGGTGAGCAGACCGGCGGGGATCGTCTGCGGAGCCGAATACGACAGCGCGGAGAGGGCATCGTTGCCGAGTCGGATCCCAATTGCTTGAGGCAGCTCGAGTGCAGGCACGAACGGGATGTTGACCGCCGCAACGGGCTTCACGGTTTGTTGTCCCAATTCTGCGGGAGCCTTGCGCGGGGCGAGCATCCACGCGACCAGGGCGTCGTTGCCGAAGACCGCTTCGCTGATATCGTGGCCACCCTTGGACAACTCGGTGTAAGTGGCCGTTCCGCCCGCCGCCTTCAGGGCCTCGACCAGCTTCCGACTTTCATCGGCTTTGACGAGCATGTCCTTCGCACCGTGGAAGGCCCACACGGGGACACCTTTCAGTGCGGCCATTTTTTCAACATCGCCTCCGCCCGAGACGGGGACGACGCACGACCAGCGAGACGGCTCGGCTGCGGCGAGGCTCCACGCGCCGTAGCCTCCCATCGACCAACCGGCCAGCGCGATGCGTTTGTCATCGATACGGAATTGCTGCTTGGCATCATCGAGAATGGCGAGCGCCCGACGCCCATCGGCCGAGCCGATCTGCCACGATTCGAGAATCCGGCCATCGGTCGATTCGCACTGAGGAAACACGACCACGAACGGGAATGTCCGCGCGCGCGCCTGCACGAAGGGAGCCAGCCCGATGGTGAGCGGCATCCGGTTCTCCGTCCCGCGCTCGCCCGCTCCGTGCAGGAACAGGATCGCGGGGGAGGGCTTGTCGGCGCGATAGGCGGCCGGGACGAAGACAACGTACTTGTGCTCGCCCGCGTCGTCGCGAAAGACCTTGTCGATGAAGCGACCGGTCGCCTCCTGAGCCTGTGCCGCTCCAGCCAACCACACGCCCCACACGATCAACCACGCGGTGGTCAGTCGAGTTCGAGACAGTGTCCCGGACGCTCGCAGCGTCCGGGACACTCTGCTGTTCACGACGCCTCGCTCCAAGTGATGTCTCATGCTGTGATCCCCTTTCGTCTCGGTAATGCCTCGTCGTTGAATGCTGATTCGACTGGTTCGACTTCGAGGCGAATCTTTGACCACACGACGCGGCCTGTCAACCGGCTCGGGCGAGGCATCGGCGATTGCCGCCGAGAGATCACTGGCAGCTTCCGTTGAATCTTGGAGAATGCCCGCACGCCATCGAGGGGTCTGCCCGTCGGAGCGGTGTCCGAGGACCGAACAAATCTACTGGGAAGCCCGACCGGCATGCCTGCTGAATCTCGTTTTTTCAATCGCGAACTGAGTTGGCTCGAATTCGATCAGCGCGTGCTCGATGAGGCCCGCGATGCGTCGATCCCGTTGTTGGAGCGGCTGAAGTTCCTCGCGATCACGGCGTCGAATCTGGACGAGTTCACGATGGTGCGGGTCGGCAGCCTGCAATTGCTGCTGGCCGAAGGGGACTCGCGCCCCGATCCGAACGGGCTGACGACGGCTCAGCAATTGAAGGCGCTCGATGAACGAATGCACTCGTTCGCCGCCGAGCAATACCGAGTCTACCTGTCGGAACTCGAACCGGCTTTGGCGCAGGTCGGCATGCGGCGCGTGCGGCCGAATGAACTGAACGACCGACAGACCAAGCACGTGCAGACTCTGTTCGAGCAGGAAATCTTTCCGGTCCTGACACCGATGGCAATTGCCGTGACCGTCGAGTCCACGGAGACAGCGCGGCCCGCAAAGAAGAGGGTTGCCAAGAAAAAGGCCGTCACCGGTGAGACGCCTGCGGCTGCCGTCTCCGCGACAACGCCGAGCGACTCGCCCAGCGTGACGGACAGCCCGGTCTTCTTTCCCTCGGCCGATACGCCCTCGTTTCCGCAGCTCATCAATCAGTCGCTCAGCCTGTGCGTGAGACTGGCTCCGTCGGCGGGATCGGCCGTGCCGCGTTTTGCCATCGTTCCGTTTGGTCGTACTCGACAACGGTTTCTCACGCTCCCGTCCGACAGTGGCTTCAGCTTCATTCTGTTGGAGGATGTCGTCGAGTTGTTCCTCGCGCGGCTCTTTCCCGGTGAGTTGATCGAAGAGTGCATCCCCTTCCGTATCACGCGCAATGCGGACCTCGAGCTGCAAGAGGATCAGGCGTTCGACCTGCTGGCCAAGATGCAGGAGATCGTCAACGCGCGGCGGCAGAGTGCCTGCGTGCGGTTGGAAGTGGCCGCACACGGCAGCACTGTCGTGCGCGAGTTTCTTCAATCGGCGTTCGAGGTCTCGGATGAATGGGTCTTCGCCGCGCCGGGGCCGCTCGATCTGGGGGCCTTCTTCCGGCTGACCGACTCGCAGGGCTTCGACTCGTTGCGATACGAGCCGTGGCCGCCGAAGCCCCTCCCGCAGATCGATCCCGCCGAAAGCCTGTTCACCACCATCGCCCGCCGCGACGTGCTGCTCTATCACCCCTACGAGAGCTTCGATCCCGTCGTGCGCCTGGTCGAGGAGGCGGCCGATGATCCGGATGTCCTCGCCATCAAGCAGACGCTGTATCGCACGAGTGGCAAGAGTCCGATCGTCGCCGCACTGAAGCGTGCCGCTCAGAAAGGCAAATACGTGACGGTCGTCGTCGAACTGAAGGCCCGCTTCGACGAACTGCGAAACATCGAGTGGGCACGAGACCTCGAACGGGCTGAAGTCCAGGTGATCTACGGCGTGAAGGGACTGAAGACTCACGCCAAGGTCTGCCTGATCGTCCGCCGCGAACCGCAGGGGATCACGCGCTACGTTCACTTCGGCACCGGGAACTACAACGAAATCACCTCGCGCATCTACAGCGACGCCAGTCTGATGACGTGCAACGACGATCTGGGAGCCGACGCCACCGCATTCTTCAACGCCATCACCGGCTACTCGCAGCCGCAGCAGTTTCGCCAGATCGAGATGGCACCGATCGGTCTGCGCGACAAGCTGCTCGAAATGATCGAGGCCGAGGCCGAACGCAAGAAGCACGGCCAGAAGGCCCTCATCATGGCCAAGTTCAATTCGCTGGTGGACGAACGCATGATCGAGGCCCTCTACGCGGCCTCGCAGGCCGGCGTGAAGATTCGTCTGAACGTGCGCGGCATCTGCTGCCTGCGGCCCGGCGTGCCGGGGCTGTCCGAAAACATCACCGTCACGGGTGTGATCGACCGGTTCCTCGAACACGCCCGCGTGCTGTACTTCTATCACGGCGGAGACGAACGCCTGTTCATCTCGAGTGCCGACTGGATGCCCCGCAATCTCGATCGGCGAGTCGAACTGCTCGTCCCCGTCGCCGAACCGGCCTGCCGCGCGAAGCTGCTGTCGATCTTGAAGACCCACTTCAACGACAACATCAAAGCGAGAAAGCTGCTTCCCGACGGCCGCTATGAACCGGTCAAAGTTGGTTCCAACGCCGAACCGCTGCGCAGTCAGGAAGCCCTCTATCGCCGAGCGGGCGAAGCCGTCGAAGAGGCCGAACGCGCAGCCCTCACCATGTTTGAACCGCACCGCGCCCCGGGCACGGACGAGTAACTTGCCGCTGATTACAGGCACTATATTTCAGACAATCAGTCATTCCGGGAGAGGCACCTCAATCTCGACGGGTCGCTCCTTCGGAAGGAATGGAAGCGGCATTCGGTGAAACGAGACCCTTCCATCCGCGTGCTGATAGCGGACCAACAGCGCGTCGTACTGCTGAACGTACTGGTATGAATAGCCGCACCAGTTCTTGTGACTGTGTCCTACGGAAATTGTCAGTCCGTCGTTCGTCAACCGCTTTTCAAAAGGGAAGCCAGTCCTGAGTTCCTCGTCAGAACTTCCTTCAAGCATCTTCAGCCGGATGGGTTCCACATGGATCACCAAGTTGTCGGGGATCGCCTGCGCACTGCTCACTCGCACGTCGAACCAACCATCGCACAGAGCCACCACAGCCACATGTGGCAAAACAGCCAGCAGCAGCACCGTCACGAAAATCCAAACCGGGATGTTGGAATGTCTCGAAAGGAATGATTCGTCAGATGGGATTGGCTCAGACATAGCGAACCTATCCTACGATTGAGAACCTCCTCAGATAAGTCCCTTCCATGCGGGACGAGCGGCATTCGTAGA
>JAYUFF010000246.1:0-6313 GCA_043738825.1 Schlesneria sp. | reverse complement strand
TTGGTGGCGATCAACGGGTCAAGGTTTACGGTGAATACCACGGGACACTTCTACTCGATCATCGTTTTGGGCCTTCGAAGGATCGTCATCCGTGTGGGCAATCCAGCACGCAATATGCCCTCTGGGTTTGGGACTTCCGCCCAGACGCGAATCTGGCCGGTGACCGGTTCGACCCCGACATCGACGAACACGAGCTTGCCGCTCAGTTCGAGTCGTTCCTCTGCCAGATCGACATCAGGCAGGTCCAGTCGGACCACGACGGATGACCCCGGCTTGACTCGCAAGCCATCTTGGACGCCAACGAAGCCTTCGACTCGCACTCGGTCGAGGTTGACGACATCGACGATCGGATCCCCGAGTGCCACCGCTTCTCCCTTCGCGCGATGAACTTTGGTAACCGTTCCTGCGAATGTCGCCACCACGGCGTAGGAGTTAAGTTCCGCCGTGAGTTGCTCAACCGTCAGGGAATGTATATTTGCTTCCGACTCGGCCTGCTCCAACTGAAGCATGGACTTGTCGATATTCAATTTGAGCCGATGCAAATCGAGATCGGTGAAGAGACCTCCACCCTCTATATTGCTGTTCGCCTGTCTGGCTTTGTCATATTCGATTTGAGACAGGTCGATGATCTTCTTCGCGAATCGGCGGTCAGCGGTGCTGGAAGCCTTGTGCCGGGCGATCGCCAGGCTTTTCTTGGCCACGGAGGCATCGAGACTCGCGACGACCTGACGGGCCTCCACGGGATCCCCTTCCCGCGGTTCGACGAACGCCAACACGCCGGCACGCGGGCTGGCCAGCGTGACTCGTTCGATCAGCATCACGCGAGCATTTCTGACTTCTGTGCTTCCGTCTTCGCGGTGAAGTGGCGACGACTTTCCCTGAGCCAGCACAATGTCGCCGTTCTGCCAGCAGCAGTTGATTGCGATGCTCAGCCAAAAGGCGACCGAAGCCAGCGTCCCTCGCGACGAGTGACACTGACAGTCCCCCTTTTCGCGCTTGCTCTGCAAAGTCATTGACACTTCAAACTCCTCCTTGCCCTGCGGACGACCGCGTCCTCTGCCTAACCACCTGCACTAGCGGATCCTGATGCGGCCTTGTCACTCAAAAACGAACCGATCGTGACAATTGTGCCGAATGGGATGTGTGGGCGACTTGTTCCAAACAGATCGACTTCGGAGATCGCACTCAGAGAATAAGCCCAATCAGTTCAACTCTGCCGATAGCCTTAAGGTTGGTGTCGAGAATACGGGTCATGACTCATTGACTGAAATATCGGACGGAATGGAATGAATGCCATCTTCAGATTGTGACGGCGCTTGAAAAATTGAAGAACGGATACTGCTTCTCAGGAGAGTGCGATGCGAACGCAAGCGATTGGTGCCGGATTCGAGGGACTGGAAGAGCGACTGCTGCTGGCCGGGAACGTACTTTCGGCACTTGCTGCCGGAGTCTTGGTGCTCGACGGTGATGCGCTGGCGAACCAGGTGCAGTTGACTGTGGCCTCGAATGGCCAATTGACCGCCACGGGGCTCAACGGCACGACCATTGACGGAGTCGCGAGCAAGAATTTTGGAGTCGTCAACACCCTGACTGTCAACGGCGGCGCGGGCGACGACATTATCAGCCTGAACTCGACTGCCGCAACGATTGCCAATGCTGTGACCATTGATGGGGGGGCGGGCAACGACACCATCTCGATCACAGGACGATTTGGAGCCAATCTGGTGGTCACTGGGGGGGCGGGTCTCGACACGATCAGTGTCTCCCAAGCCACCGTTGCCGTAGACCTCAATCTGGACGCGGGTGATGGAAATGACAAGGTGTCCGTCAGCGACTCAACGGTTGGGCGAGATGCTGTCATTCAGTCTGGATTAGGCAACGATTCAGTGACTGTCAGCGGAACGACCGTCAATCGCAATCTTTCGTTGAATGACACCGGCGGAAACAACACGTTACGCATCACCAATTCGTCTTCGCGCGGTGACATACTTGTTGGTGGCGCACTCGGATCGCTCGGGGCTGGCAACGACTCGCTCGTCATGAACGGAGTCACCGCTGGTTTCAGAGCGGGAGTCACCGCCACAGGTTCGATTTCAATCAATCTTGGTGATGGAAACAACGTGCTGTCGATGTCCAATTCCAAGGCACTGGGAACGGCAATCGGTAATGGCATCCTAATAACCTCTGGTATTGGCAACGATGTTCTCAGCATCGCAGATAGCCAGAGCGCCAATCTGATTACAATCAATGCCGGCGACGGCGGTAATCGTGTGGAATTGACGCGGGTCACGGCCAATGCAATCGGCGCTTTGAACATCACGACCGGCTTGGGAGCAGATAGCGTCAAGCTCGATCAAGTCATCATTGGTGGCCTGGGAGCCATCGACACGGGTGCTGGAAACGACATTCTTCAAATTACCAACAGCCGCTTCACCGGGCTCTTTAGTGCGACGATGGGAGCAGGAGACGATGCCGCCTATCTGAGTTCCAACTTCTTTGCATTGACCGGCAGCACCATTGATGGTGGAGTTGGTGTCGATGCCGTGACGCTTGGTGGCAACAACCCGTCCACCAACGTTGTTATTGGATTTGAGAACATGCGTTTCAAAGTCGTGTGACGCCCGTTCGTTGAATCGGTTCCTCTGTCGGTTGGCACTGCGAGCAACCGGGATCACAATCTTGGAACAGGCGACGCGGCTCGCTGCTGTCCGTGGCTCGCTGCTGTCCGGGGTTCGCCCTTGGTGCGAATGCGTGTGTGGACTGCGAACTCACTGCCGCGAATGGTCTCTGATGAGCCTGCCGCTGCCACGTGAGGCGGTCGCCATCAGGTTCGCGGCTGAGACCGGTGTCGCTTCCCCCCAATGGTTGCGAGGCCGCGCTGACCACGCCTACACTACGGCCACTTTTGAGCCGACCGCCTCGCGGTGGACTCGCTCCTAACCGCTTTGAACTTCACCAAGGATTGCGCCGATGTCCCTGCTCTCTCGTCGTGAGTTCCTTGAGAACTCGATGTTCGCCGCCTCTGCGGCGGCTCTCGCCAGTCGGACCGGTTCGTCCTTTGCCGCCGACGATGTGGCTCCTGGTTCGGCTGAGATCCTGCGTGTGGCGGTGGTCGGCGTCAACGGGCGAGGCGGCTCGCACATAGACGGCTTCGGCAAACGCAAGGACTGCGAAATCGCGGCCATCGTCGATGTTGATGAAGTTGTCGGAAACAGGCGAGCCGACGCGATCGAGAAGCAGTATGGCAAGCGGCCCACCGTCTACACCGACATGCGAAAGTGCTTCGAGGACAAGTCGATTCACATCGCGAGCATCGCCACGCCCAACCACTGGCACGCTCTGGCCGCGATCTGGGCGATTCAAGCCGGGAAAGACGTGTACGTCGAGAAGCCCGTCAGCCACAATGTTTTTGAAGGGCGACAACTCGTGGAAGCGGCGCGGAAGCACAAGAAGATCGTGCAGACGGGAACTCAAAGCCGCTCGAACCCCGGCATGCGAGACCTCATCAAGGTCATCCACGAGGGCGGCATCGGTGAGGTCAAGCTGGCTCGCGGACTGTGCTACAAGCCGCGCGGCTCGATCGGACCGCGAGGCAACTACGACGTGCCCGCCAGCGTGAACTACGACCTGTGGAGCGGACCGGCGCAGATGACGACGCTCACTCGTCCCAAGCTCCACTACGATTGGCACTGGCAGTGGGAGACGGGCAACGGTGATCTCGGCAATCAGGGGATTCACCAGATGGACATCTCGCGCTGGGGTCTCAACGAAATGAACCTCGGTGAGACGGTCCTCAGCTACGGCGGCCGGTTCGGGTACGAAGACGCCGGTGAAACGGCGAACACCCAAGTTTGCATCCACGAGTTCAAGAATGGCAAGCGGCTGGTGTTCGAGGTCCGCGGTCTGAAAACCGAGCAGTACAAGGGGGCCGGTGTCGGAGTCATCTTCTACGGCAGTGAAGGTTACGCGGTGTCGCCCAGCTACGGTGGAGGCAGTACCTTCGACAAGGACGGTACGAAGGTGAAGGACTTCAGCGGGGGAGGCGATGACAACCACTTCGGCAACTTCGTGAAGGCCGTCCGCAGCCGCAAGATCGAAGACTTGAACGCCGACATTCTGGAGGGCCATCTGTCGAGTGCCCTCTGTCATGTCGGCAACATCTCGTACCGACTCGGCTCGCCCGTGTCAGCCAAGGAGATCACGGCCAATTTGCAGGGAGATACTGAAGCGTTGGAAACGTTCGACCGTTTCCAGCAGCATCTGCTCGACAACAAGGTCGATCCGGCAACAACCAAGATCACGCTCGGCCCCAAGCTGACGCTGGCCGGCAAGGAAGAATTCATCGGTGAACGTGCGGCCGAAGCCAACAAACTCACCACTCGTGAGTACCGTGCGCCGTACATCGTTCCTCAGACGGCCGACCTGTGAACGCCGAGGCGATTGATCGTCCCGACTGACGCAAAGGCGCGAAGGCGCAGAGATGCGCAAAGCGGTCGAACTCCTCAACGTCTGCATGCTTTCATTGAGGCGAACCATGACGGAGAACAGGCTGAGTCACGTCATCATCGGCGCTGCCATTGAAGTCCACAAAGAACTTGGCCCCGGCCTTCTGGAGGACATCTACGAAGAAGCCTTGTGCTATGAGTTGGAACTGCGTGGAGTTTCCACACGACGCCAGATCAAAGTACCAGTGGTCTACAAGGGAAAGCAGTTGAATAAGGACTACCGATTGGATGTCCTCGTTGAAAATCTTGTCATTGTGGAATGCAAATCTGTACTCGACGACAACCCGGTCTATCGATCACAGTGCCTCACTCACCTGAAGATCACCGGAAAGCGTCTTGGACTTGTGATTAACTTCGGAGACCGATTTCTCCGCGATGGAATCCATCGCGTCGTGAATGGCTTGGACGAGTCGGCGTCCCCTTCGACCTAATAACACTTTCGCGAGCCTTTGCACCTTCGCGTCTTTGCGTCAAAATTGGTTGAACACATGGTCGGCTTTTGCGAATTGATGCCTGCCTGATGGAAGCTTTATTTTCTTCTGCTCGCCAAGGATTCTTCTCGTGCCTGAACTGATTGCATTTGTCGATAAGGCTAAAGCCCAACTGGACGCCCACACTGTCGAAACGGTGCAGTGGCACTTCCACCCCTCGACCGGAAGCCCCTTCTGGTTGGAGAAGGCCAAGACCTACAGCTTCGATCCGCTCAAGGAGGTCAAGTGCTTCGACGACCTCAAAAAGTTTCCGCACTTTGAAGACGAATGGCTGCGCGGCGGGCCGATCAGCCGCTGGGTGCCCAAGGGATTGGCGGGCAAGCCCGTCTACGTCTTCGAGACCGGCGGCACGACCGGCATTCCGAAGAGTCGCATGGTGATCGAGGACCACTGGATCGACTACGAGAACTTCAGTGACACGCTCCCCGACGAATACTTCCCGCGCGGATCGAACTGGCTCATGCTCGGCCCGTCGGGACCGAGGCGATTGCGGCTGGCGGTCGAGCATCTCGCCCAGCATCGGGGCGGCATCTGCTTCTGCGTGGACCTCGATCCGCGCTGGGTCGTCAAGTGCCTCAAGCGTGGCAACATCAAGGAGGCCGAAGCGTACAAGGACCATGTCATCGACCAGGCCCTCACGATTTTGTCGGCCAATCACGATGTGAAGTGTGCGTTCATGACGCCCAAGCTGCTCGAAGCCCTCGCCATGCGGCTGATCGACGACGGATCGAGCATCGCGGAATCCGGCATCACGGGGATCTTCGCGGGCGGGACCGAGTTCACGCCGCAGTGGTATCGGACCTGTCGCGAGGAACTGCTCGGCCCCGATGTCTACATCACGCCGACCTACGGCAACACGCTGATGGGCCTTGCCTGCGGCAAGCCGTTCGATCCGGCCGACAACTTCAAGATCACGTACTTCGCCCCGCAACCGCGAGCCGTCATCGAGACCGTCGAATTCGACGACTACAACCAGGTCGTCGGCTACGGCAAGACAGGCCGCGTGAAGCTCTACACGCTGACGAAGGAACTCTTCATCCCCGGCTTCATGGAGCGCGACGAGGGTGAGCGGGAACTGCCCCACGAGAAGTACCCGTGGGACGGTATCAGCGGCACGCGCCCGTTCCACGTCTTCGCCAAGACGACGACCGTCGGCGTTTACTGACGGCATGCAGAAGTCCGGCTTGGCTTTGTCAGCCGGACTTCTTTCCGAGTCATGTAGGGCTGATTCCACCGGCCGATAACGAATCGGGCGGAAGTTTGGCCGGTGGAACCGGCCCTGCTACTACAAAATGAAGTCCGTCGTCACTCGAACGT
>JAYUFF010000245.1:0-6323 GCA_043738825.1 Schlesneria sp. | reverse complement strand
GCAGAAAGATCGTGGCAGCCGGCTCGATGTCGTGCCACGTCCACATCAGGCCCAGCGGACGCTTGCGGTCGATCCCGCCAAAGGCTTGATAGTCACCCAGCCGATCCTCAAGGGAATCCGCCAACTCGGGTCGCCCGGCAGAGTCATAAATCGCGTCGCAGTCGGCAAGCACTCGCGCCAAGCTGGCCGCCCACATCGTCGCCCAGGGACGTTCGGCAATGGTCTTCGTGCCATCGCCACCTGGTTTGGACTCAGGTCGCGGTTCTGCACCCAAGGCATTGCAACTCAACAGACCCGCCAGACTGCAAGCGACAAGCACTGCGCGCCTTGCAAGCCGTGGTAGCCTCCGTTGGAGCGGTCGAGTCCACATTGCTCTCCTCCTTCATGACAAGACGAAGACCCCGGCTCACAACGAACCGGGGTCTCAAAACACATCGTTCCATCTGTCACGAACGTGGACCCTCATGGGAGGAAATTCGTGACGGTACCGGGGAGGGGAGAAGTCGATTGCTTCGCCGGTGGGGGGGGCACCGGACCAAACAAACTGGCCGTTATGTAATATGCGTCTCCAAGATTCGTCAGAGTCACAGGATTATTTGTACCGCCATCCAGAGAGAGAGTCGTGATGTTGCAACCCGTGATGGCGACCTTGTCGTCACCCGACCCGAGCTTGACATCGGTCATCGACGAATCGACTCCCACCATCGAGAGCGAATCGTTACCGCCCTTCAGGTCGGCCTTCAACACCAATTTGCCTGTATGGGAGTACGAGGTGGACACCAAGTTTGTCTCGGCGGTATCCAAGTTGTTGAGCTTGGTGCCATTCGCCGCCTCGATGTTGATCTTCCCGTTTTGCAACGTCACCGTCAGCGAGTTCGCCAAATCGTCACCTGTCAGGGTCAAGGTTTTTGTACCAGCGACATACTTCGTGGTGACGGTGCTCGGAACAAGGGGAACTCCGATCGTAAAGGAACGGTTTGCCGAGGCAATGCCATTGGCAATGACGGCCAGTTGATAGGTGCCGTTGCCGAGTCCAGTCGGCAATGTGAACTGAACGGTCCTTGAAACAGGGTCCGCGACACCGGGGGTCCAGTTGAACGTGCGAGCGTACTTGACAACGTTTGAGGAACTGGTCAGCCGAACGATGGGATAGTTTGAGGACATTTCCGCATCGTCACCGTAAGACGCGCCTTCGGAAAGTCCGGTCAATTGAGTTCCGGTGAGCTTGTAGGTCTTGCCCGTCGGGTCCGTCGTGTCCTTGGCCACACTGGAGATGGTGGGAGCCCAAGCGGAGTTCGGTGCGCCGTCCGGAGCGTAATCCCACAGCGTGTTGCTGTTTCCCGTGGTGTACAGAACGTGCCCGTTGGGCAGGACCAGCATCCGACCGGTATAGGCGGAGGCGCTCGCGAGTTCATTGGCGAGTGCAGGGGGAGGGGCGGGTGTCAGGTTGGTCAACGTGTTCGCCACCGGATCAAAATCGAAGAGCTTGGTCGGTGCCGTGAAAAGAGTAGGGACGCTCGTGTCGGCGGCGAAGATGAAGTGACCGTTGGGCAGCATTGCCCCTGGAGCATCGTCCGATCCCATATTGTTGCCCGGTATGGGCGGACCCTGCACCCAAGTGTTTGTCGAGGGCGTATAGATCGCCGTGTTGTTGTTGGCACCCACTTGGAAGAACCTACCATCGGGTAACAACGTTGCCGGGCCGAGTTCACTCCCCAAAGCGCTGCTGGTGAGTAGCAAAGGCGGAACGAGACCCGCATCGACCCATTTGTCCAGGGAGGGAACGTAGCGTTGGGCGCGGCCGGATGGTTCGCTTGGGGGGAAGCCGCCGAAGACATCGTAGGAAAGAACGCTGCCGTCGGGCAACAGGCACCATGTTTCTTCGTCGCTGCGATCGCCCCGCAGCTTGTTGCCAGTGGTCTTCACCCAAGAGCCAGACGGAGACGAAACAGACGGAAGAGTGTACAGGTACGTCTGGCCGCCAAGGAGGTAGCCTGCGAGGATCTTTCCGTTCGGAAGCAAAACGGTGGGGTCATCGCCGAAGGATTGTTTTGGAAAGTTGCGAATCGGCGTCCACGTGTTCGCAACCGGGTCGTAGATTTCTCCAGTGTTGCTGTCGGTGCGTGGTCCAAACGGATCGGTGTACTCGCCTCCAAGCACAAACAATTTGCCACTCGGCAGGACGTTCGAGCCGTAGTACAGCCGCGGGGTTCCCATCGAAGCGATGCTCGACCAAGTTCCGTTGACGTAGTTGCCGGACGAGCTCGGAGTGAGCTTGTTCCAAGTGCTGCTGACGCCCGATCCCTGAACCATGACGGTGCCGTCAGTCAGCAGTAGCATCGTGCCAGAACCACCGGCAGGACTGGGCGTGGCCACCTGCGTCCAGACACCCGCTGTCACGAGACTGCAACTCATCACCAGCCACACCACAATCACCGGGACGCCGAGTTGGCGAACCGCGACGCAGCGGTTCCGCTGGTGTGACGTACGCGAGGCGAAGGATTGCATCAGGGAACGGAGTCGGTTGGTCAGCATCGTGTAGCCCTCCCATGTGGCCGAATGCGAGATGTGGACGAGAAACGTCACCGATTCTCACCGAAAGAAACAGCCATTTACAACTAGAAATTTGTCAGTCGGCGACTTGCCACTGTCGTTCGTTCACCGTGAGCCAAGCCGGACGACTTCAGAGTTGAGCGGAAATGCTGCCAAGAACCAAAACAGAGTGCAACACCGCCGATGGTTCGTCGACGAATTCAATTCGCTCGCTGAAGAGAAAGGTGTCGAACTCGGCGACCTCACCGAGGATTTCATCTGCAACTCGGGGTGGGCAATTGCTGTCTGTTCTGCGGAGCCTGTCGAGGAGGTCGAGTTTTCCGGCCAACTCGAAGTTATTTGACTCTGCCGTAATGCGGTGTCGCTCCAAAGTCGTTTGCTGTCATTCCCACGCCATCACGGTTCAAAAGAGCGACGATTTGTCAGTGCCGTTCGTACTCGAGTCGGAAAGGGTGGTCGCGTCGTGAGAAGAGTTCGCCTCGTCCTTGCTGTCGCTCCCGTTGTCAACCGGGTTGAGCGAACCGGCACTCTCCTGTTGCGAAGCGACGGATTGAGCGGTGTCATTGAACCGAGTCAGGGTTTCGATCTTTTGCTCGGCCGAATCGAGGATGACATAACACGTCCGCAGCAGCCCGACGCCACGCTCGAAGCGAGCCAGTGACGCCTCCAACTCCAGCGAGCCGTCTTCCAATTCGGAGACGATCGTTTGCAGTTCGGTCAGGGAAACTTCAAACGATTCCGTCATTACGGGCTGCGGTTCTGGGGCTTTGCGTTTCGCCATCACGGTGTCTCGAAATACTCGAAGTGGTTTCAAAACCCGGAAAGTAACCCGCTGCGTGAGCGAGGGCATCGTGAGATCCGGCGTGAGATCGCCCTCACTCACGCTGCGGGTTACTTTTGAAACCGCGTCTCGCGCAGTTTGCGATGATGCTCACGGAATGAGACGCACGGTAAGCAGCCTGAACTTGTCGTGCAAGGCTGCTCACGGTCGGTTGTTCCCGGTGTGGGGCCGTCCTAGAATCCCACGCCGGTCCCGGAAATCGTTCCCCATCGTCCAGCCGCTCGACCCCTCAGTACCTCCGTTGGAAAGACGAGAGTTCCCGCATGCTGCCCCGTCGTGAAGTGTTTCCCCACGTCATCGAGATGAATTACCAGGCCCGACAGCGCCTGGGTTGCTCCGTGTATCTCGTGCATGATGCGGGCGAGTGGCTGTTGATCGACATCGGCTTTGAAGACACGGCCGAAGAGATCATCGACATGATCCGTCAGATGGACTTTTCCCTGGCCAACTGCAAGTACCTGGTGGCGACTCATGCGGATGTCGATCACATTCAGGGCTTGAAGCGAGCCAAGGAACTGCTGCCCAACGCGATCACGATCGGACACCCCGAGTGCCGCCGTCTGCTGGCCGAGGGGGATCGGATCGTGACCTACGCCGAGATCGCCGCGCAGAAGATTTCGATCAATCTGCCGATCATCAACCTCGAACAGACCATCAACGAGGGAGACACGCTGAAACTCGGATCGCTGGCATTGGAGGTCTGGAACACGCCGGGGCACACGAGCAGCCAGCTGGCGTTTCGACTGGGAGACTTGCTCTTTTCGGGAGACAACATTTACCGAGACGGCTGTGTCGGCAACATCGACGCTCACCACGGCTCCGACCTGCCGGCATTTGTCGCGTCACTCGAACGCATCCGGGATGCCGATGTCAAATGGTTGCTTCCCAGTCACGGGCCGATCTTCCGAAAAGATCGTGCTCAACTCCAGAAGACCATCGACCGCCTGACCGAATACCAGCACATGGCAGACTTCGGCACGTGTGCGGTGGACTGGCCGTTACTCGACCAATGGGAAGAGGAACTGGCGCGAGGTTTCGATCCCGACAAGGCTTAGCGCGGAGTTCAATCCCTGCGGATTCTCGCCTTACTCGCATGGCCACGTGATGACTGCGGAGACTCACTCGTCGGGGGTCGCCGCGCCAGGAAAGGTCAGTTCGTTTCGAACTGTTCTGACGCCCGGTTCAAACCGCACCATAGTTTCGGCCAGCTTCGACTCTGAGGCAGAGCCGACTTCGCCGCGAAGAACGACCTCACCCTTGTCTTCCACGGCCACCATGACGCTTTTCAAGCCGGGAGCCTTCTTCACGGAAAGTTTCGTCAGCCGTGTTTCGAGCGTCGTTTGCATGACACCCGATGTCGGCAGACGGACATCAAACGCCACTTTCTGTCGTGGGCGGACGAGGGGGGCCTGATTTGCATTGGCCCCGTTGCCGCCCCCACCATTCTGCGAGTTGAGCCCGCTATTCCCGCGATTGCCCCCGCCCCCGCGTCCACCACCGAGGCCGCCGTTGTTTCCACCAGCCCCTTGGTTTTGAGCATTGCGTCCGAGGATGCCTTGGTTCTGGTTTGTGTTGCGGCCAAGAATACCGCCATTGTTTCCGTTCGCGCCGGCTTGATTCTGGCCGCCGAAGCCGGTTTGTCCGTTGGCACCCTGACCATTTTGCGCCCCGAAACCCGTCGAGCCGAGTCCGCTGCCGCCCGTCGAACCAAACGGGCTGGACCCACCCAAGCCGGACGAGCCAGTGCCTCCAAATGCTGAGGCACCCGTACTGCCGAAACCGGATGTCCCGGTGTTGCCGGTTCCCGTGTTACCGGTCCCCGTGTTGGTCCGGTTCTGGGCCGAGGCAACAGTGGGTGCCAGGCACGCCGCGGTGATCAGCCCGCAGGTCAGAAGTAACTTTTTCATGATTCAGTTTCCTTCGGCGGTTCTCGCCGAGAAGTTGCCTCGCTCGACGAGAACGCAACGGCGGCACGCATCTTCTCGGCGATCTCGCAACGCGTCAAGAAGCCGATTTCACTCGCAGCCGCAATTCAGGTTCTTCGAGACGATCTGCGGATCGTCTCCGTGATAAACCGCAACTCCGCTCCAACAGGGTTGTGACGAGTGCCATCTCGAATGTCGATCAGGCTGTCAGCCACTGGGCGATACCTCACGCGGTCTTCGACGAGACGTTTTTTTCATGCTTGGTGAGCCGGGCGGCGTCAGCCCAATGGCACTCCCTTTGTAACCCGCAGCGTCAGCGAGGGCTGCAAACATGCCGGGAAACGTGGCGGACTCCCTCGCTGACGCTGCGGGTGACTGGCACTCACTTTAGATTCGTAGCCATGCTCGCCAGGGCGTGGGGATCGCACCGTTACCGCAAAATCCCACGGTCTGGCGACCGTGGCTACCTAAAGTCAGTGCCATTCACGCTGCGGGTGACTGGTCTTCTTTCATCAATGTGAGTGCCATTGGCCGTCAACCCCCGGACTCTTCACGACAGGAGTCCGGGGGCTGACGCCGCCCGGCTCACCAAGCATGTCTCATCGACGCCCCCTTGAGGTAGCGCTCCATTCAAGTGTCAAGCTGAGTTTTGGTGTCGTGTGTCGGAGTCTTCCAGCAGAACAACGCCACTCGAAGATCGAGACGGCGTTGTCGGTGATCAGGCAACTTGGCAAGGCTCCTGTTGATTATGGCAGGAACGGATCGCCGGGGTTTGTGGTGAAGTTCTGGGGGAACGCGGCGTTGTTGAGAGAGAACGGCGTCGTGTCCAAATGGTAGCCTGCGTTGAAGAACAGATTCTGCTGAGTCCCCCCCAGATTGGTGAACGTGTTCGTGGCCAGACCACCTGCGGAGTTGTCCACTTCAAACAGTTCAACACCTCGTGGGACGCTGCCCAGCGACTTGTAGAAGTCCGAGTTCAAGTATTGGGCTCCCAAGTTTTGATT
>JAYUFF010000244.1:0-2399 GCA_043738825.1 Schlesneria sp. | reverse complement strand
AGGCACTTCGGAATTCGGAATTGGCCGAGATGAGAGTGATACGAAATCATGCTGTGCTCCGGCCAATTCCGAATTCCGAAGTGCCTGATCCCTGACGTTGAACAGACTGGTGCATCGCCAGTACGAGAAACGCCAGCGCGGCGAGCAACACGATCACGTCCGCGCGGCGACCGAACGCCAACTCGAATGGTCCGGCTGCCGAAGGGCGAACGGCTTCGGCCTCCAGCGCGGCACGCACTCGATCCGCCGACGGGATCGCCGAGAAGCGCTGACTGGCGGTGGCGCGCGAGGTCTCGACCCGCATCACGTGGCCAATCGTTCCCACGAACAACAGCGCCAACACGAAGCCCGTCACACCCACGAGTCCCCTCGAATTGGATGCCGACGGCGACGGGGTGTCGTTCCACGCGGGAAGCCACTCACGCCAATTTGGTCGTGTGCGCTGACCCGGCTCACGCGAGAGAACGATGCCCGTCACTGCGGCCAGCAATAGCAAGGCCCAGCCGACACTGGCCGATCCGCAAACAAAGCAACTCGCCGAGTTGGCCAGCGTCAGCACCATGAACCAGCTCAGTTGACCGCTCGGCGCGGGACGCCCCAACAGACAAACCGCCGCGAGCAGCGCGACAGCGCTGCTGACGAGGAAGCTCCACGACACGGCGGCCAGACCGCGAGGCACCGCGCCGGCCGTCGGCACCGCTCGCGGATCGCCTCCCACTGCGATGAACAGCAGCACCAGATAGACCAGCGAGAGCAACCCCGCTCCCCAGCGAACCTGCCGCCGCGCGCGAGGCCATGACCAAAGTGACAACCCCGCCACCCACACGCCCAGCAGCAGCACCAACCACCACGGCAGATGTGATTCGGCCATGACAGAGTCTCCCAAATTGCGAGCAACTGAGTTCGTCTGTGCGCACGGGGGGCGGACTGCGCGACTCTTCCGCCGCTCTACTGCGCGGGACGCTGCGCTTGCGGAAGCACACGCTTGGTCACGTCAATCTCGACGGGGCCGAACGCCTGCTCATGCCGTTGCAGGAAGGCTCCGAGCGCCAGCCACAGCCGCTTCGCCGTGAAGTAGTTCACGATCAACCGTTGCGAGACTTTCACGGGGGCCGGTGCCGACCCGAACGGCTGCGGATTGAGGCCGAAGTCGAGCACCATCTCTTCCGGCAATCCGGCCACCCGCACGAAGTTCGCATAGAGCGGATCGAGGCCCTCGGGTTCGATGACCTGCTGCACCTGCGGTGCTGCTGTCGCGATCTTTTCTTCCACGGGGACTTCGCTGGTCGCAGTCGATTTGGCCATGACGTGATTCCTGCTGCAATCTGTTCTGGAGTTGAGTTGTACCAACCGCCGCATCATGGTCGCCCGCGACGCAGCCTGTCAACGACTGGTCGGACCTCAGCCGCGACGCTCAAGCGCCAAGCGGTTCATCGCCCCTACAGCTTGCGCAGCTTGTTGCCGTTGGTCCGCATCGAATTGGAATTGGGGAACAGGCTGGCTGGTCATCTCACGGGGATTGCCAATCCGGTGGCTGTGACTTGGAGTCCTGGCTCTTGGCCGATACTTTGCTCGCCGCCCGGAGTGTCCGAGCGAAAGCTGTGTTCGAGCATTGACGGGCCATGTTTTTTGAGAAGCCCCGTTTTTTGAGAAGAAGGTGATGTCATGAACAAGTATTTGACGGAGTTGATCGGCACGTTCTTTCTGGTGCTGACGATTGGCTGCACAGTGATCGGCGGTGCCGAGCTGCCGCAGTTGGCCATTGGTGCGGTGCTGATGGTCATGATCTTCGCAGGCGGACACATTTCGGGGGCACATTACAACCCGGCCGTCACGCTCGCGGTGACGATGCGCGGTAAATGTTCTCCGGCCGACGCGGGGCCATACATCGGCTCACAGATTCTGGGGGCCGTCTTGGCCGCACTCACGACGAAGTTCCTGTTGCCAGACGCGACGGTCAAAGCCATGGACTTGTCTAAGACAGTTCCGCAGGCGCTGGTCGCCGAATTCCTGTTCACGTTTGCGCTGTGCTACGTGGTTCTGAACGTCGCCACCGCCAAGGGAACTGCCAACAATTCGTTCTACGGGTTGGCGATTGGCTTCACCGTTCTGGCCGGTGCGTTTGCCGTGGGTGGAATTTCGGGAGGTGCCTTCAACCCGGCGGTGGCCGTGGGCATCTCACTGATGGGACTGGCCTCCTGGACCAACATCTGGATTTACCTGGTCGGCAATTTTGCCGGGGCAGCAGCGGCCGCAACGGTCTTCAAGTTCATCAATCCAGACGACAAATGACGGTCTGGTTGACTGAAACGATGCGCGAGTTCCAACAGCCCGGCGGCAGCAGTGCCGCCGGGCTGTTTCATCGAATCTGCCCTGCGATTGGCTGTCCGAAAATTCGG
>JAYUFF010000243.1:0-6331 GCA_043738825.1 Schlesneria sp. | reverse complement strand
GCTTCGAGTTCACGCCCGACAAAATGCGGCAGCACTTCGAGCGAATGAACCGCTACCGCGCCGAAGCCATCGTCGCCTACACGAACCCGCTCTACGAGTTCGCTCGCTTCCTGAAGCGCGAGTCACTCACCCCGGTCTCGCCACGCTCGATCATTGTCGGGGCCGAGAAGCTGCACGACTTCCAGCGATCGCTGATTGAAGAGGTTTTTGGCGCGCAAGTCTTTGAAACCTACGGCTCGCGCGAGTTCATGCTGATCGGGGCCGAATGCGACAAACACGCCGGGTTGCATCTCAGCCTGGATAATCTGCTGGTTGAGATTCTTGACGACGACGGCTTGCCGACACCGGCCGGTCAGGAGGGGAACGTCGTCATCACCGACCTGTTCAACTACGGCATGCCGTTCGTGCGCTACGTCAACGGCGACCGGGCCGTCGCGGGCTTCGAGACGTGTTCGTGCGGACGCGGCCTGCCGCTGCTGCGCAAGGTCGTCGGCCGACAACTCGACACACTGGAGACTCCCGACGGCCGCAAGATTCCGGGCGAGTTCTTCCCGCATTTGCTCAAAGAGTTTCCGGCGATCCGTCGGTTTCAGGTCGTTCAAGAGAAGGTCGAACAGATCATACTGAAGCTGGTCGTCGAGGGTGGCCTCACGCTGGCTGAACGCGAACAACTGCTGAACGAAGTCCGCCGCTGCACGGGTACGGTGGTCGAGATCGAGCTGCAACTGGTCGATGACATCCCGCTGACCAAGGCGGGCAAATTGAAAGTGGTTGTGAATGCGGTGTGAGAGAAGCGTCGTTAGCCATTTGGGCACCTTTCAAATCGTGATTTGTCAGCAGAATTACTAGCCCGACGCGCGAGCGAGGGCTTCGGGTGGATCGAAAGTTCAGCCCTCGCTTGCGCGTCGGGCTAGTTTTGAAATGCGCTCTCATCATTAGTGTTTTCCAACGACTCACGACCAAAGTCCAACTCCATGCCTGAACCATCCAACCATCGCCTGTCCTCGAACGCGGAGTCGCTTCTGCGATGTGCGGTGCCGCGCGTCGTGCCGATCGACGAGGCGATCCGGCAGCATCTGTCGCAGGCTTACTGGGACTGGCAGGTATTGTTTGATCGCGATCCTCACGCCAGCCCGCTGCAACATGCGGACTATGTGTTGGCCGAGTTGAGCGATGCGCGATCGTCCCCGAAATTGGAGTCCGTGTTGTTGCGTGCGGGCACGGACAGTCAGTGCGGTGCATTGGGCATCTTGGTGCCGAAAGACATTCGTTCGGGACAAGTCGGCGGAGTCGGGCCGGGTTGGACTTTGCACGGGCTGCGTCTGGCGGGAGGCCGCTTTCTGAGCGAGCACGAATCTTACGAGTCGCAGGCATCGCTGCTCGCCGCCGCGACTCGGCATTGCCAGACGGTGGGTGCGGACTTTCTGCTGATCGAGGATCTGGACGAACGTTCTCCGCTGTTCGGAGCCGTGCGAAACGAAGCGGCTCACGGTTGCCGGCTGTTCGCGTCGCACGAGGTTCAACCGCGCTGGCGCATCCAGTTTCCCGAGACCATCGACGAGTACTGGCAGAGTTTCTCGAGCCGCTCGCTCAGCAAGTTCCGTCGCAGTTTGAAGAAGTTCGGCAACGTGCGACTCGAACGCATCACGAGCCTCGAACAGCTTCCCGAGTTCCTGCGGGCCGCTCACGAGATCTCACAGCTCAGTTGGCAGACGCGGCAGTTCGGTCTGCGGATTCGCAACGACGAAGCCGAATTGCGGCAGATGTCGATCCTTGCCCAACACGGCTTTCTGCGCAGCTATCTGTGGTGGATCGAGGGGCGGCCAGCGGCGTTCGCCGTCTGCAACCAGCATCGTGGCGTCTTCCGTTACGAAGAGATTGCCTACTGCCAACAGTTTGCTCAGTTCTCGCCGGGCCGCGCGATGTTGCAGCAGATCGTCGAAGACCTGCTGCGCCACGACCCGCCGCAGTCGTTCGACTTCGGTGGCGGCGATGCCGAATACAAACGCCAGTTCGCCAATCTCGAAAGCCGCAGCGGCACGGTGTGGCTCGTCCCACCGACGTGGCGGGCGGGGTTGTCGTTGACGTACCTCAAAAGTTGCCGCCGCCTGCGGGCTGCGGCGCGAAGCGCCGTGCAGATCTGCGGTCTGGCCACAAAGGCCCGGCAGTGGATTCGCCGTCGTGGAACAGAATCGCCGTCCGCGCGGCAGGGTCAAGAATGCAATGAGTAGGGTGGGACAAGCTCGCTTCGAGCACCGGCCCACCATGATTTCGGTGATGGATGGTCTGGTTGGACTGGTGGGCCGGCGCGGTGAAGCACCGCTGGTCCCACCCCGTTTTGTGAGAGGCCGATGCCATGAAAGTTTTGTTCTTCTCGTACGCGTATCCCAACCCGCTCCAGCCGGGATTGGGAACGTTCAATCGGTCGATGATTGCCGGTCTGGCCAGCGATCATGAGGTCCGCGTCGTCTCGCCGGTCCCGTTTCCCGAACTGTGGCGAGCACGCTTGTGCGGGCAACTGCCGCGAGGTCTGAACGATCCGCAGTTCGTCGCCGTTCCCGGCGTGCAAGCCGATTACCCGACGTTCTATTACCCGCCGAAACTGTTTCGCTCGCAGTACGGTCAATGCCTCTGGTGGTCCGTCCGGCGGCGGCTGGAGCGGGCGATGCGGGAGTTTCGTCCCGATGTCGTGCTGTCGTACTGGGCTCATCCCGATGGTGAGGTCGCCGTGCGGATGGCCCAACGTCACAACGTTCCCGCCGTGACGATGGTCGGCGGAAGCGACGTGCTGCTCCTCGCACGGAGCGGTTCGCGTCGTCGAGCGATCCTGAACGTGCTGGAGCGGGCGGATGCCGTCGTGACCGTGAGCGATCACCTTGCCAAGCTGCTGGTCTCGGATGGCATCGGTCGCGACAAGCTGCGGATGGTGCGGCGCGGCGTCGATCGCACAGTCTTCTCACCCGGTGATCGAGCGGTCTCGCGCAGAGGTCTCGGTCTGACCGAAAACCAAACGTTGCTGGTGGCGGTCGGACGCCTCGTTCCGGTGAAGGGCTTCCAGTACTTGATCGAAGCCTGCTCGGTGCTCAAGGCGCGCGGCCGTTCGTTGGCCTGCCGCATCCTCGGCGAGGGTCCGTTGAAGCCCGAGTTGCAGGCGCAGATCAATCGACTCGGTTTGCAGGAGACCGTTGAACTCAGGGGGTCTCAATCTCAGTTGGAACTGGCCGAGTGGTATCGTGCGGCCGACATGACGGTCCTGACGAGCCTGTCCGAGGGGGTTCCCAACGTGCTGCTGGAGTCGGTGGCCTGCGGCACTCCGTTTGTCGCGACCCACGTGGGTGGTGTCCCCGAGATTGCCGATTTGCGACACGACCGACTGGTCCCGCCAGAAAGTCCCGTGGCACTGGCCGATGCCATCGACAGCCAACTGCACACACGACACGAACAATTTTCCGTGCGCTGCTTCGAGCCATTGGCCCTGCGTGCGGCGGCGCGGCGGTTGGGACAGGTTCTGGAAGAAGTGCGAGCGGAACACGAGGCGGCTCAAACTCACGAGCAGTTCACCAGCGCGGCAATTGCCTCGGGCAAACCGCTGCCGCTGCTCGGCCGTTCCGCCGAGTTCTGCCTCTCTCGAACAGACCTCCCGACGTTGGATGCGACCGAGGCCACGAAGTCGGCACGCGATGAAGAAGACCAGGACTGCGGAGAATTGGAATCATCCGAAGCGGCCGGATTCTGTCGGCCCGACAATGGGGTGCTTGAAGAAGGACTGGGCCGCACCGGCGAGTACTACGCGATTCCCGCGAAGTGATGTTCTTGTCCCCTCTCCCCGGCTTTGCGGGGAGAGGGCGAGGAGAGGGGACAGGAAATGCGAACTGGAACATTCGTGCTAGTGCTGTGTCACAGCTAAGAATTGGGGTTGTTGTCGTAGCCACGTTCGCCAGAACGTGGGCGAGACCCTGGATGGACCCCACGCTCTGGCGAGCGTGGCTACGACAAGATCAAGCTGTGACAAAGCAATAGGAACTGATCAGCATGGGATTGATGAGACAACTAACGAAGACGATTTTGACGGCGTGCGTTTCGCGGCGGCGATGGCTGACGCGCGGACCACGCGCCGCGCGGGGCGCTGCGCCGCAGATCGCGCTCACGTTTGATGACGGGCCGCATCCCGAACACACGCCGCGATTGCTCGACGTTCTGGCGGAGCGGCAACTCACCGCAACGTTCTTCGTGATCGGAGAACTCGCCGCGCGACATCCCGATCTGGTCTGCCGCATCGCAGCCGAAGGACACGAACTGGGCAACCACACGTGGTCGCATGGCGAACCGTCGCGAACCGACTCGCGTCAGTTTCTGGACGAAGTCCGCAGCACGGACGATTTGCTGACCGCGCTGACCGGAACGGCTCCGCTCACGATGCGGCCTCCGAAGGGAGAGTTGACTTGGAGCAAGCTCTCCGGCCTGTGGCGTCGGAGTCAGAGCGTCGTGTTGTGGAACGTCGATCCGCGCGACTACCGCATGACCTCGGCCGACGACATGGCGGCGTGGTGCTCGGGTTACGAGCCGCATGACGGCGACATCCTGCTGATGCACGACAACCATCCGTGGGCGATCGCGGCGGTACAGACACTGGCCGCGCGCGGCGTGTTCGATCGCTTCCAGACGACAACCGTGTCGCGTTGGACAGGTAACTCGTCTTGCTCTGGAAAATTAGCCCGATGCGCAGGCGAGGGCTGAACGTTTGAGATCTACGAAGCCCTCGCTTGCGCGTCGGGCTGGTTGTGAAGTTGGTGCTTGCCATTTGGAACGGAAGACATGACTGCGGCCATTCTCGATTCCCCCGTCAGTGAACTCACCGCGCCCGCCGATCGCGCGCGGCGAGTCTTGTTGATTGCGTACAACTTCCCGCCCGTCGGCGGTGCGGGCGTGCAAAGGCCCGCGAAATGGGCCAAGTACCTGCGTCGATGCGGCTGGGACGTGACGGTCCTGACCACCGAGAACCCGTCCGTTCCGGTGCGCGACGAAAGTCTGCTGGCCGACCTGCCCGACGATGTTCGCATCGTTCGAGCGCGCACCTGGGAACCTGACTACCGCGTCAAGCAATCGCTCGTGGGAGCCGAGGCCGAGCGGCCGAGCCTGTTGCGGCGAATGAAGTCGGCGGCGAAGGGGCTCGCGCGGCGCTGCATCAAACTGGCGTTGCAACCCGATCCGCAAGTGCTCTGGAATCCGAACGCGCTGTGGGCCGGAGCGGCCGTCTTGCGCGAGCAGCCTCACGACGCGATCCTCGTCACCGCACCGGCCTATTCGAGTTTCTTCGTCGGTGCCGCGTTGAAACGTCAGTTTGGTCTGCCGCTGATCCTCGACTATCGCGACGAATGGGATCTGAGTGGCAAGTATCTGGAGAACGCTCAGCGCGACTGGTTCTCGCGCACGGTGCAGGACCGGATGCAGCGGCGTCTGCTGCGGCAGGCCGATGCGGTGGTGGCCACGACCAAAGCGAGCACGACCAATCTCGCCAACAAACTCGCGGCGCTGCGACATCCCGTTCCGGCGGTCTGCATCTACAACGGCTTCGACGCGGAAGACTTTGGGGAGCGGTTGATGGTTGAGGGTCGAGGGTTGATGGTCAGCGAAGACGCGGACCGTCGATCTGTCCGCCCCTCAACCCTCAACCCTCAACCTTCAACCTCATTCCGGCTCGCCTATACCGGGACGCTGTGGAACCTGACGGACATCGAGCCGCTGGTGAAGGCGATCGAATTGTTGAGTGCCTCGCAACCCGAGCTGGCGCGAAAACTGGAACTGGTCTGCGTCGGACGGAAGACGCCCGAGCAGCAGCAGGTGCTGGATCGAGTCCGCGCGACGACCGCACGCCTCGAAGCCGTCGATTACTGCGAGCATTCGCAGGTGCTCAACCGGCTGAACTCGGCCGACGGTGTTTGTCTGTTGCTGAGCGACGTGCCGGGAGCCGAACGAGTCGTCCCGGCCAAGCTGTTCGAGTACCTCGCGATTCGCAAACAGATGCTGACGATTGCCCCTCACGGTGAGACGGCCGACATCGCGAACCGCTTCTTTCCGCAGGGCCATTTCGTTCCGAGCGACCACTCGGGGATCGCGGCCTGGTTGGAGCAACGGCTGTCTGCCGTTGGGCACTCTCACAACGAGCCGCGATCGATTCACGGCATCGACGAGTTCAGTCGCGAGTCGCAAACGGCGCGGCTGGCAGAACTGTTGAATGAATTGGTGGCTCACCGCAGTCGAACCCTCCCAACGTAGCCATCATCGCTCCGCGTGATGAGCCTTTCAGGAGTGGACGCCTGATCTCAAAAGG
>JAYUFF010000242.1:0-6334 GCA_043738825.1 Schlesneria sp. | reverse complement strand
GTTCTGGCCAGTGAGACCGTCAGGTTGTCGAGGGCCGCCTTCGTGCAGCAGTAGGGGATCGAACTCCCCTGACCGAGTTGAGCGGCCACGCTGGAGACGTTGATGATGACGCCCCCTCCCGCCGCCAGCATCGGCTCGCGCACGGCGCGGGCGCAGTGAAAGGCTCCGACGACGTTGACCTTGTAGAGGCGTAACCACGCCTCGTCCGAAACCGCGTCGAGGTCTTGGAAGGGGATGAACTCCGTCGTCCCCGCGCAGTTGACGAGGATGTCCACTCGGCCCAGCGTCTCGACGGTCCTCGCCACCATCGAGCGGCACGCGGCATCATCGGCCACGTCGCCTTGCACGGCCAACGCGCGAACGCCGAGCGCCGTGATCTCCGACACGGTCGCTTCGGCCTCATCGCGCGAACGTGAATAGTTCACGACGACGTGACAACCGAGACGAGCCAGCGCGAGCGAGGTCGCTCGCCCCACTCCCGTTCCGCCACCGGTGACGATGGCGACCTTGTCGAGCAACTGCATGGAGTCTCTTCCCGGAACGATTGTGATGCGGTCGGCGGTCTGACTCCGTTCAGATCACGCTGAAGGTTGAAGCGTCGCCGTTCACGGCGTCACTCTCGGAGTCAGAGGAGTGCCGGGCATGGCCATCCCCGGCATGGTCATGCCCGGTGCTGGCATGGCTCCGCCAGCCTGCCCAGTGATTTGCAGCGAGTTGAAGAAGCGGTTGCGTTCGGTGGTGGGGTCGCGGCCCTTTTGGTACACGAACTCGGCCACGATGACGTGGGTCGGCGTGAGAAACACGCGCGATTGATTCACGGCAATGCCCACCTCGAACGTGAACTCTTGGCCCGTCGCCGTTCCCTGACGCTGCGGGGATTCCGAGATGAAACGCGATCCCGGCTTGGAAGCCGTGAAGCCTCGTTTCACTTCGTCGAAGACGAGTCTCGTGGCCATCGCATTGTTGGAGATGTCGGGAGTTCCCGGCGGAAACGGGACGCTCGCGAACGAGCAGGCGTACCGCCCGTTATCGACCGAGTAGACCTGGCCGTTGGCCGCTCCCGATTGCTTGATGTCGAGCTTCGGGACACCGGGCATCTCGATCGAAGCCCCGCCGGTCGGATGCGTGAACTGCGTCCATGTTGCCGTGCCGTTGAGGAACCCGCCATTGCGAGCCACCTGCACAACCTTGCCGACGATCCCCAGAATCACGAGCAACCCGACCAGCGCGCCACCGATGGCTTTCAACGCGCCACCGCCGCCGCCCGAACCGGACGACGACTTCTTTTTCTTGGACGCGGCGGGCTTGGTGCGGCGTCTGGGTGCGGAGGCCGAGGGAGCATCGTCATAGTCTTCGCTGTCTTCGTCGTCCTCATCTGGTTCGATGCGAGGCCGCCTCTTCTCCTGCTTGACGGCTTCATTGAGTCCCCCGAGGAAGTCGTCTTCGCCCCCGACCGATTCCAATTTGGGAACGGCGAGAACCGCCTGGCACTCGGGGCACTTGATCCGCTTGCCGGACGCCTCATCCTTGACCTTCAGTTTCTTGCTACAGCCCGTGCATTCCAGTGAGATGGCCATCGACATGCTCCGCCAGATTGGGGACGAACGAAATGAGAATCGGGACACAGACGAATCGGGCGGCGACGCCAACCCGACTCGCATAGAGCTACTCCGCCACGCCTCAAGATTCAATTCCGACGCGATCGTCTCGACGCACGAGATCACGGCGGTGATTACAATCGGCCGACAGATCGCATCTCTCTGCTCCTCGCACGCTTCCTTCGTGGAGCAGGTCACTCACAACTTCCAAGGCGGTGAATCGCGACTGTGCCGTGTCGCTCATCGACATTCCGCTCGCTCGTGCTCTGTCTGAGCATCGCGATGCGCGGTGCGGGCCTCGGTTGCGACACGGCCACTGCCGCCGACTGGCCGCAGTGGCGCGGGCCGACTCACGATGCGATCTCCGTCGAGACGGGCTTGGCCGAATCGTGGCCGGACTCCGGCCCGCCGGTGCTGTGGACGAAGGAGATCGGCAAGAGCTATTCGAGTTTCATTGCGGTGGGCGATCGCGTTTGGACGCAGACGCAAACGCTGTACGAGCAGGCCGTGGTGTGCCTCGATGCGGAGACCGGTGAGGCGATCTGGTCGCAGCGATACGGCTGGCCCTACGACGGCGGCGGCCTTTATCGGTTCACGTCGGTGACGGATTTTCTCTGCGCAGCCGCTTCGTTCTCGGCCTACTACCGGTCAGGGCCATCGCCCTTTTCAATTTGGGGTGCCACGGTCACGGAACTTCGACGTGGCCGTGTGAGGAAGTGAAGGCTGATTTACAATCTCACGGCCACGTCGAAGCTCCGTGACCGTGGCACCCAATCCCCCAATTTCAACAAGGCGATGGCCCTGCCAATGGAGTTGCTTGCGCCACCACGCGCCATTCGTTCACAACCTCTTGTCACCTTACTCGCATTTCGCGCCGAGGCCAGGCACTGCGATTCCTCTCGCGGCCAAAACTGTGCTGCTTTTGCCCCGCGCTGGGTGGCGAGTCCAAGCGACACGGGTGGGAGGCTCGGCTACGATGGCGGCCATCATGCCCGCTGACAACAACATCGACTGTCAAACCTATCGCGCCGCCTGGTTCATCGGGCCGAACGGAACCGTGCCGGATGTCAGCCTCGTGCTGGGCGGCGGAAGGCTGCTCGATGTTCAGTCGTCTCGTCTCACGAATGCCATCGATCTCGGTGAGGTCGCGATCGTGCCGGGCCTCGTCAACGCGCACACGCATCTGGAGTTCAGCCGGCTGCCGGAGCCGATTCCGACGACGGGCCGCTTCACCGATTGGATTCGTTCCGTCGTGAAGTATCGTCGCGAGCATCCCGACATTGTGGCCGCCGCCATTCGCGCGGGGATCGACGAGAGCCTGCGCTGCGGCACCACGTTGATCGGCGACATCGCGACCACGGGCTGGTCGATGAATGACTATCTTGACGGAGACTTCTCCGGGGTCGTGTTCCAGGAACTGCTCGGGCTGACCGACGAGCGAGTGATCTCGCAGTTGGAAGTCGCTCAACGATCTGTGACCACTGAATTCCACGAGGCTGAATCTGAACGAAGAACCCCTCACCCTAGCCCTCTCCCCTCCAGAGCGAGGGGCGAGGGGACAGGAGCAGAGAACTGCGCCGGTTCATCTCCTTCATCTTCACCTTCATCTTCTCCTTCACCTCCAACCCTCAACCCGCTCCTCGGCCTCAGCCCTCACGCGCCGTACAGCGTGCATCCCGAGTTGTTTCGGGGAGCGGTCGAGTTGGCTCGGCAATCGGGTCGGCCGCTCGCGATGCATCTGGCGGAGACGGAAGCCGAACTGGAGTTGCTGGCCGAGGGAACCGGCGAGCTCCGCGAGCTGCTCGAAGATTTCGGACTGTGGCGCGCGGGACTGTTTGGCGGCGGGAAGCGGCCGATACAGTACCTCGAGGCGCTGGCCGAGGCCCCTGCCCCGTTGATCGTGCATGGGAATTATCTGGACGACGCGGAGTTGCAGTTTCTCGCCGCGCGGCCGCACATGACGCTCGTCTACTGCCCGCGCACGCATGCGGCGTTCGGGCATCGCGAACATCCGTGGCGGCGACTGCGCGAACTGGGCGGCTCAGTCGCGATCGGCACCGACAGCCGCGCCTCCAACCCCGACCTGAGCGTGTTCGCCGAGTTGCAGTTCCTCGCCGAGCGGCATCCCGATGTCTCGCATCTCGAACTGCTGGAGCTTGGCACAACGCACGGTCGCCGCGCGTTGAGGGGCGGCGACGACGAGGCCGACAGACCGGCGAACTTCACCGTGATTCGATTGAGCGACCCGCGCTTCCGCGATCCCGCGCGAGACCTGTTCGCACCAGAGAACCACGTGGTCGGCACGATGATCTCCGGCCGATGGCGTTCCGTCACGGATGACCTGCCGATACCCAATTGTCTCTGTTCATGGAGCACAGTTCAAAACTCGGTCTGCTCTTGAAAACTAGCCCGACGCGCAAGCGAGGGCTGAATGTTTGATGTCTACGAAGCCCTCGCTCGCGCGTCGGGCTAGTTTTGAAATGTACTCCAACACAAGCGGGGTCGGGTCTTGCAATTCGAGGGCGGCTGGCTACGCTGCTGCCGATTCGAGGTGGAGCCTCGTGACCTCTTCATCGCATTCTGTCGCTGGAAGCCGATCGGAATGCCGCCGTTGCGAGACCATGATGTCGTCCACGATCACGTTGTCCGGTTGCAAGACCGATTTGACCTCTTTGAACAACATCGAGTTGCTTCAGGCCCTGGCATGGGAACGCGGAGCCGATTCCGCACTCAAAGCGGCGGCGGGTGCGGGCGATCTCGATGGAACACAGTCCGCGATACTGGCGGCTCTGCAACCTCAAACGACGGGTCGCGAGTCGGCACTCGGCTGCGGAGCACTCACGCTGTGGTCGCTGGCGGCGTTTCCGGAAGAGGCCGTGCTTGGCAAGCTGCTCGCGCAGGTGGCCGGTCTGCCTGCCAAGGCTCGCGCGGGACAGAAGCGCGCCACCAACAAGGCTCCCAAAACGCTGGCTCAACGGGTTGAGCCACTCATCCGCCACCTGACCACGGAGGACGACAACGACGAGCCGTCCCCTCCCGTCTCACCGTTCGCGATCGTGGCGGCTCTCGAAGTGTTGGCCCTCGCTGGTGCTCGACTCCGTCCCGAGCAACTGTGGAAGTTGTGGAGGCACTCGCTGTCGCAGGCCACTCAACTCACCAGCACGAAGACCGACGAAGACGATCACGATCCGACCGTTCCAACCGACGTGCAGTTGATCGAACGCGGCGAGTTGCCGTTCGTCGCGGGCGTGCTGTTCGGAGACATCACGGGGGCGGCGGACCTCGTCAAAGCGGGCCGCAAGGTGCTGGCTCGCAGCCTGACTGAGAACGCCGACACGGATGGAACGCCCCGCGCCGAGGTGATCGAACGATTGCCGCTGTGGCTCGCGCCGCTGATCCGGGCCTCGCTGATCGCCCAGCGGTTCGACGTGAAACTCTGGACGAACGATCAGGAACGAACGCTGATGTCGGTGGTCGAGCGTGCCATTCCGCTGTGCCGTCCCG
The DNA here is from genome assembly GCA_043738825.1 of Schlesneria sp. GTDB lineage: Bacteria > Planctomycetota > Planctomycetia > Planctomycetales > Planctomycetaceae > Schlesneria. Next base: position 1,232 of record JAYUFF010000242.1, on the reverse strand, counting down.
ACGGGAAGTCGGCGCTCTCGAACGGCCTCTCGCTGGAGCCGCTGCCCGTACTCGTCGCCGCCGCCGAACTGTTCCATCTGCCCGAGATCAGCCCCGAGTGCGGCTACCTGCACTCGGTCAAGCGAGTCATCGCCGGACAACCGGCTCGCCGAGTCAGACGCGATGGCGTCGTCACCATGCCGTCGAACCAATCGGATTGGGCGCGGTTCGCATTGCTCCGCAGTGACTGGTCCGTTCAGGCCGACAGCGTCGCGGTGGCTCATCACCGCCAGTTCCCGCAGATCGATGTGACCGCCGCTGGCAAGCCGCTGCTGCACGGCGACTGGACGCTCGAATTGAAGCTGGGCGACACCATCGTCGAACTGGCCGAAGAGTGGTCGTGCGTCTGCTGGCAGAGCGATCCCGATGCCGACTACATCGAACTCCAGATGTGCGGGCCGGGCAAACTGCGGGTCGAGCGGATCATCATGCTGTCTCGCAAGGAACGGTTCCTGCTGCTGGCCGATTCGATCTCGGGAGCGCCTTCCGGACGGATCGAGTACCGCGCAACGCTGCCGCTCGCCGACGACATCCTCGTGCGACTCGACACCCCGACGCGCGAGGCGCAACTGACGATGAGGGGCTTCAAAGCGCGCGTCTTCCCGCTGGCGGTGGCACAGGACCGCGTCCACAGCACGCCGCACGAACTCACCACCACCGCAGACCGGCTGACACTGAAACAAGTCGCGCAGGGCGAGGGCCTGTTCGCGCCATTGTTGCTCGACTGGCATCCCGACCGCACCCGCGCAGACGCTCAGTGGCGATCGCTCACCGTTACCGAAGACGGTCGTGTCATCACGCCCGACATCGCGGCCGGCCATCGCCTGAAGTTGGGCGACCTGCAACTGCTCATCTTTCGCAGCCTGAAGACCACCGGCGAATCGCGAGCGGTCCTCGGACATCACACGCACAACGAAACCGTCATCGCCAAGTTCGACAAGAAGGGCGACATCGATCCCATTCTGATGGTCGAACCGGCCTGATGGTCGAGCGGCGTCGATGGTCGAGCCGACGACCTCCTCACGTTGTGGCCGCTACGCCAACGGCGTGCGTGCCGATCAGTGCAGGACTTCACTCACTCGCACCCACGCCGCTGGCGTTGGGGCCAACAGCCTGTTGAACAACTCGTGGGGTAGGTTTGTAACCTGCCCGTCCCTTGTTTTCATGAAGCACGGGCAGGTTAAAAACCTACC
>JAYUFF010000241.1:0-2402 GCA_043738825.1 Schlesneria sp. | reverse complement strand
GGTTTCGCCGATCGACCGGAGCCGGATGACGAAAGATGCTCTTCCAAATCTGCGAGCCGCGAATGTAATCGCCGACAGACATCAATGAACCCTCAACCCTGTGGGGTAGGTTTGTAACCTGCCCGAGTCTGGCTTCTTCAATTCACGGGCAGGTTGAAAACCTACCCCACAACAACCCGATCCCGATCACGCCAACTCGTGGTACGACGCCGGATCGTTCCACTGGCCCATCTCTTCCTGAAACTTGACGCTCTTGTCCACTTGCAGCATCCCCTCGGCGATGCTGATCCCCACTCGCTCCAACGGACGCGGAGCCGGGCCTTCAAAGTTCACGCCCGTCATATAGAAGCCCGAGCCGTGACACGGGCACTTGAATTTCTGCTCGCCATCGAGCCAACTCGGCGTGCAGCCGAGATGCGTGCAAACGGAAGCCAGCGCGACGATCAGATTGCGGCCTTCGTATTGATCGGTGTGAACGATCCAAACGCCGAACTGATCCTTCCACTTGTTCGAGACCGTGTTGAGCGGATAGTCGGACAACGGCCCCACCTTGAACTTGGAGGGAGGCTCAACGAGCACATTCGGGAACATGAACCGTGCTGTGCCGAGTGTCCAGACGCCGGTGATTCCCGCCAAGGCGGTCCATCCGGCGGCAAACGGCGAAAGCAGCGTGAACCAAATCAAACAGCCCAGCGAAATCAGCAACACACTCCCCGTTAACCCGCCCAGCACGAGGCAGGTCGCGCTCGTCATCGTGACGCCCACGATGGCACTCAGGCTGCGTCGAGCGGGTGCGGGAGTCGCACCCTTCTTCGCCACGGGCGCGGGCTTGGCCGGCATCGGCGGGGCAATGACGGGTGCCTTTACAGCCGAAGCCGCCGCTGAGGAAGCCGCCGCTGTTGCGACAGGCTTCCCTTCGCGAATCGCCTTCAACATTTCCTGCGGAGAGAGCCGAGGCCCCGCCGCCGCGACGACTGGTTTTGCCTCGACCTTTGCAGCCGCAGCCTCTGGTGCCGGAGTCGAAGTGGTCGCTGCGGGAGATCCCGCCTTCGCGCGAATGGCGGCCATGATGTCTTTGGTGGAACCCGGCTTTGCAACGGGGGCCGCTGGCTTCGGAGCGGCAGCAACCGATGCAGTCGCCTCGGCAACTGAAGCCTCAGCAGGGGCCGGACTGATGGCGGGAGCATCCGCCGCAGGAGCTGACGAAGCCGCAGCCGCCGCTTTTTGTGCTCGGATCTTGGCGAGGATGTCTGAGGTGGAAGGTTTCTTCTCGTCCATTTCAATTCGCTTCCGCATGGCAGGAGGAGCGTCTGAATTGCACCGATCGAGTGCGCGCTGACCCAATCCGCCGCCTTGTGTCGCGGGGATTCTGGCAACATCCTTTCGGACTGACAACCAAACGAACTGAGTCGTTTCGGAATTTCTCAGAAGCAAGAACCGAAGAGGCACTCCAGCGGCAAGAATCTCCGCACTTCGAGCGATAGACTGCTCGCGACTAAGGCGAGCGGCAAGAGAGGGATACCGAAGATAGAAGCCTGACGCGCAAGCGAATGGTGAGTAACCAAGCATCCTTCGCTTGCGCGTCAGGCTTCTGTGGGTAAGTTTGTTTCTGCCGCTCGACTAATACCAACACTAACCCGCAGCGTAAGCGAGGGACGGAACAGCCTCTGTGACGATGGATGCCACACTCGCCGAGATGGAACGACTGATCCGTCGTGACCCCGCGCGACGCGGCTTGATTTCCTCCGAGTCCACTTGGGGGCCGCTCTGCCCCGGACATCTCGCTCATGCCGCAAAGCACCTCGCCGAGCATGGCCGACGCGCAATCATCGTCACCGGCTTCTTCATCCCCGGCGCATCGCCTCCCTCGGCCGAGACCGATGGACCGCCGGGAGCCGCGCTGTTGGCAGCCGCCTTGACTCACGCGGGCCTGTCCGTGCAGATCGTCACCGACGAACCCTGCCGCTCGGCGGTCGAAGTGGCGGCGCGCGAGATGGGCCTCGCGCGAGAAGATGTCTGGACAATCCCCACCTCGCGCGATGAACAGGAAGCGTGGTGTGCGAACATCTTGGAAGAAGCCTCGCACCGGCTGCCGCTCACGCATCTGATCGCTCTCGAACGAGTCGGCCCTTCGCACACGAGTGACTCGATACGTGAGCAGCTTCGCACAACTGAAGCTTCTGAATCGGTGGGCCTCGCTGAATTCGAGCGTCTCGTTCCCGAGGCGGATCGAGGGCGTTGCCACAACATGCGCGGCGAGTGCCTCGATGCGCACACGGCTCCTCTCCACAGACTGTTCGAGATGGCGATGACTCGCGCCGGCATCTGCACGATCGGGATCGGCGACGGCGGGAATGAGATCGGAATGGGAAGCATCCCGTGGCACGAACTGCATCGCCGCC
>JAYUFF010000240.1:0-2407 GCA_043738825.1 Schlesneria sp. | reverse complement strand
ACTTCCGTCCCATGCCGGGACAGGCCGCCGACGGGTTGGTCCACCGAGCCGAAGCCGCTGCCAAACGCTGCGGTCTCGATTTCAATTGGGAATGTCGCGGCCTGCCGCTCGACGGCGATCCGTCCTCGGACTTCATGCGCGAGACGCTGCGGATCGCGAACCGAGACCAGGCACGCACCGTTGGCTACGGCACCGACGGCGTCTGCTTCACCGAGTTGAAGCAAATCCTCGTCCTCGGTCCCGGCAGCATCCAGCAGGCTCACACGGACGACGAATGGATTTCACTCGACCAACTCGCGTTGGGGACCGACATCTACGAGCGGCTGCTCCGCCGGTGGTGTGTCGATTGTGTCTGAGCCGTTCATCAACAGACGCCCGCGACTCCCGATCGGAACGACACAGCCCGGACGAGAGGCCTCGACCGGGCTGCGGCGGCGTTGAACAGTGTCATCCGTCTTCGGGTGTCGATGGTGCCGGAGGTGAGGCGGGCGTCACGGGACTCAAGGGGATTGCGGCATCCACCGGGAGTGTCATCGGCGCGGACGCCGGTTGAGAAATTGCCGGGGCCGCCACGGCAGTCAGGTCGGGAAGCAGGGCCGGTGCCGGCTCGGGAACTTCGAGGTTCGCAACCGTGGCCGGTGTGATGGGTGACAACTGCCTGGACAGCGGCGGCAACGAAGCGGTTGCTTCCGTCGGCGGCTTCAACAACATCGGCTGCGCCAACAGCGGTCCGAGCAGTTCGATGTTCGCCTTCGATTTCGAGGAGAGCGGCGTCGCGGGTGTCGTCGGCAATACCGGCGATAGTGCCGGCAGCGGTGTCACCGCCTGAGGTGCGGTCTGCAACGATGGCGTCGGCACTGGAACTGTCGGCGCGAGGGGCGGGATGACTGCGGGGACGGTGGTCAGCGGTGCAGGCACCGCTGGCGTGGCCGGGGGCGCGGCTGGCGGAACCGGCTTCGTTTGCGAAACCGGTTGAGCAGGAACCTGCGCCGTCTGAGGCACCTGGCGCGGCGTGTACGATCCCGTCGCGACGTAGACCTTCGGGTCATCCACGATCCAGCGCGTCGACCACGAGCGACCGTCGTCCTGATTGACGACGTTGAAGAAAAACGTGCTCGATTGCAGGCATTTGTAACCGTACGGGTAACTCGAGTAGAGGTGATCCTTCGCCGTCAGATTGGCGACTCCCTCGTGACCGTAGTAGTGAACCTTACCGTCCGGAGTGATCGTCATGCCGAGCGTCCACCAACCTTCGTGCAGGATGGCGGGACCGGGGATGTCCTCGCCCCGTTCGCCCGAGCGAATCAGGATCGTGGCCGTGTTCTTGTCGGTATGTTGCGGATGGCTCTTGGCGTTGTACTGGAAGAAGAAGCCCGGCCAGTACTGTTCAATCTCCTTGGAGGTGCCTCCCGTGCGGAAAAGCTTGCCGACCTTGGTGGGCTTGTTGATCATCGTCTGGCAGTCGGCGCGGAAGCCGAACGAACTGCCGACGCGCTTCTCCCAGTCCTCAAACGGTGGCACATAGATTCGGGCGACGTAGCTCGGCGTCCACGACGCGGGCAGCATGAAGCCGAGCTTCTGTTGCACGTTGGCGATCAGATCGTCCTGCTGAAACTTGTTCGAGAATTGGCCGGGGATGCCCGAGTACAACGTCTGCAACGCCATCGCTCCCTTGCTGCCCGGGATGCCTCCCGCCGGAGTCTCGACGCGCTTCACGAAGTCGGGTGTCCCGCGGAACAGACTCTCGAGCCACATGTTGTTGCTCGAAAATCCCGATGGCTGTCGATCGACCTTGTCGATGTTCGAACTGGCCTTGGGCAGATTTAACGTGAAGGTCCAGTTGGGATCCTCGAAGTCATCTCCGACCTCGATGATTTGTTGTCCCGAACCGGGAACGACTTGAGCTTCCGTGGGCATCTGCCAACCCAGGATCGCGGCCACGATGGCCAAACCGAGCGAGATCTTCTGCAATCGCATGATGAGGCATCCTCTTCCTCAGAGTGTTCCGAATTCCCCGACCGCCACGAGGTTCGATGACCGGCGCATGGCCCGTCCTCGAACGGTTGATCCCGCAGGGTTGTCGCAACCGGCAAAGTCACGTTCGACTTTTCCGGCTGAGTGGACCGTGCAGGTGTGAGTCGCGTCGAAGCCGTTGACAGACCAAAACTTCTGTGCGGTCTGCACCCGGTGTATCGGATGCTCTGCGCGAATCGGTTGAATCAAATCCTCTGAGGCGGACGAGGCTGCCTGTCGCTTGCCGCAACGACTGGTCCGACCGGGGCCATCGCCGTGTTGAATCTGGGAGATGGGGTGCCACGGTTATGGGGTGCCACGGTCACGGAGCTTCGACGTAGCCGTGAGATTGGGAATCCGCCTTCACGTCCTCTCACGGCCACGTCGAAGCTCC
>JAYUFF010000239.1:0-2408 GCA_043738825.1 Schlesneria sp. | reverse complement strand
ACGCTGAATCGACTCGGGTTCTTCAGCGAGTTCCAGCGTCGAGACGACCGGCTCCCACTCACTTCCCAAGATGCCAGCCTCTTGGCCACGGTAGGCTCTCACGCCGGTCTCACTCAGGGGACCGTGTACGATGGAGCAGGCAGGCACCGCACCGCGCACCGATGATCGGCTCGGCACAGGAGTTCGACTGGCCACGATGCTCCCCCAATGAGGGAACCGCAGTCCGTCGGTCGAGAGTCGGCCGGTCTGCAACAGTTGTTGGCCGGTCTCATGAATCGGGGCCGAATCGTGCGCGAGCGACCGGATCACGGCGAGTCGATCGGCGCGTTGAGCCAGCAGCGGCAGTGTCTCACTGAATCGCAAGCCGGGGACGGTGGTTTCAATCGACTGGAACGGCCCGCGAATCGCAGACGGTGCGTCGGGCTTGGGGTCGAACGTTTCGAGTTGACTCGGCCCGCCCGTCATCAGGATCAGGATGGCTCGTCGGTGAGCGAAGGCCGCTGTGCCGCGAGCGAGCGCCGCCTGCGACAGCCCGACGACACTCAGGCCACCCACGCGCAGGAAGTCACGACGCGACACGCCGTCTCCTCGTTCGGTGCCCAGTCTCTCCGCGACTCCGGTCACATCGTCCGACATCTCGCCGCCCCTCTTCCGCCAACCCCAATTCCAGACGGACATGACTCTATCGCTGCCTCACCGAGAAGAAAAGAACGTCTGCTTCCTGCCGTAAAGGCGAGCGGCAGAAACATACGTGTACCCATAGAAGCCTGACGCGCAAGCGAAGGATGCTTGGCTTCTCACCCTTCGCTTGCGCGTCAGGCTTCTATCTTCGGTAGGACTGTTCTTGCCACTCTCCATAAGTCCGCTCCGTCGAGACAACATCGGCCATCGACCGGCCATTCGATGTGAGCGATCACTCGTGCGGCGAGGTCGATCACGGACGCTGGGCATCTGTGACGGTTGTGCTTATCCTGCCGCCCTGAGTTTTCGGATTGGATGTTCCTTGAGCCACTCGCCTGCAAGAGATCCCGTGATGATTCTCGATCTGTTCAAACTCGATGGCCGAATTGCCTTGGTGACGGGAGCCAGTCGCGGCCTGGGCCAGTCGATGGCGCTGGGCCTCGCCGAAGCGGGGGCCGACATCGTGGCCGTTTCCAGTTCGGGCGGCTGTCAGGAAATCGAGGCCCTCGTCTGTGAGACGGGCCGCAAGTTCTGGTCGTTCACCTGCGACCTCGGTCAACCGGCTGAGCGAGTTGGTCTGATCGACCGTGTCGTCGAGCAGACGGGGCGGCTCGACATCCTCGTCAATAACGCTGGCATCTCCCACCGGCATCCGCCCGAAGAGTATCCGCTCTCGGAGTGGTATCAACTGCTGGAGGTCCACCTCAACGCATCGTTCGATCTCTCGCAGCAGGCGGCCAAGCACATGCTGCCGCGCGGTCGCGGGAAGATCATCAACATTGGCTCAGTCATGACGTTTGAGGGTGGTCTGAACATCCCGGCTTACGCGGCGGCCAAGCACGGCCTGGCGGGGCTGACCAAATCGCTCGGCAACTCGTGGGGCAAACGCGGTATCAATGTGAACTGCATCTGCCCCGGTTACTTCGAGACCTCGCTGTCTCACGTCCTGCAGGACGATCCCGTGCGAGGCCCCCAAATCCTGGACCGCATCCCGGTCGGACGCTGGGGCCAGCCGGATGAGCTGGCGGGACTGTGCGTGTTCCTCGCGTCAGACGCCTCGAACTACATGCACGGCAGCACGGTGGCGATCGACGGCGGCTGGCTGTCGCGATGAGGGTTGAAGGTTGAAGGTTGAAGGACAGACTCAGCGAGGAATGTTGGAACGTGGAATCGACCTCTTGTTCGGAACCTTCAACCTTCAACCCTCAACCTTCAACCCTTTCGATCTCCATCATCATCCCCACGCTAAACGAAGCCGCTCGCATTGCCGAACTGATCACCGCGACGCGGGAAGTCGGTGAGTGTGAGATCATCGTCGTCGATGGCGGCTCGACCGATGGGACTCTCGCACGAGTGACCTCTGCGGACATCGTGTTGTCCTCGGAGCCGGGTCGGGCCAAGCAGCAAAACGCGGGAGCAATGGCCAGCCACGGTGAGGTGCTGCTTTTCCTGCACGCCGACTGCCAGCTTTCGGCCGGCGCATTCGAGGCCATTCGCGCGGCGATGCAGGATGAACGAACCGTCGGCGGATGCTTCCGGCAGCGGATCGAAGCGGAAGGCTGGCTCTATCGCTGGCTGGAGCGGGGCAATGCGTGGCGAGTCCGTTGGCTCGGCATGGCCTATGGCGATCAGGGGATCTTCATTCGCAAGACTGTCTTCGAGCAACTCGGTCGGTTCCCCGATGTCATGCTGATGGAAGACGTGTTGCTGATGAAGCGACTGCGCCG
>JAYUFF010000238.1:0-2413 GCA_043738825.1 Schlesneria sp. | reverse complement strand
CCGTGTCTTCACGACGACAAAAGCACGGCCACGCAAAGCCGTGACCGTGGCACCCTGAAAAAACTGTTTCTCTCGGAAAGGCACTCAACCCGAACTGGCAGGTTCGCGCTGTTGCTCCAGCGAGTACAGCATCGTCTTGAGTACCTTGAAACTGAGCAGGCCGCACTTCTGACGACTGGCTGTCAGCCGGACCTTGAGCAGGTCGAGCATGTCCTGCGCCTGGAAGTCCCTCAGTTCATCGAGCGACTTGCCTTCGATCGACTCACACAGGATCGACGCCGCCGACTGGCTGATCGCGCAGCCCTTCCCGTCGAAATAGGCTTCCTTCACCCGATTCTGATCATCGACGAGCAACTCGACCGTCACCTGATCGCCGCAGATCGGATTGCGATCCGAGTGCGAGCAGGTCGGACATTCGAGATGCCCCTTGTGATAGGGCGACTCGAAGTGGTCCATGATGTGGTCGTCGTAGGGGTCGTCCAGCGAATCGGTCAACGTGTCTGTCCTGAGAGAAATACGGATCAGCGACGGCTGGTCCAGTTTGTGAGTGATTCTAGGAGTGAGGTCGAGTCGTTTCCAAGTTGTCGCAGTTGTAGGGTGCGTGGAGTCTGCGGAACGCACCATGCCGTGTCCCGACTCGAACGGTGCGTTCCGAGGACTTCACGCACCCTACTGGAGTTTGCACGGAAGGCCGGCTCACAGAATCTGTGCCCTCAGTCGTTGCAACAATGCGGCGGCGGTGCCGATGTCTCGCTTCTGACGCTCGCGGTCGTGAGCGATCTCACGCTCGATGGTCAACGGGCCGCGATAGCCGATCTCCTTCAAGGTCTGGAGGTACGTCTCCATGCCGACATCACCCTCACCCAGCGCGACTTCACTCCCCCACGATTTGCCTCGTTCGTTGGGAGCGGCCCACTTGGCGTCCTTGCAGTGGACGCTGCGAACCAGATGTCCCACCTTCTTCAATGCCTCAATCGGATTGCCCGTTCCGTAGAGGATCATGTTGGCGGGATCGAAGTTGATGAACAGGTTGGATCGCTCGACGTCGTGGATGAATTCCAGCAGGTGATCGGCCGATTCCTGCCCGGTTTCCAGATGCAGCGTCTGGCCGTTGGCGGCAACGTGATCGAGCAGCCCACGCGTCGTTTCGATCAGCTCCTTGTAGTTGGCTCCGTGGCGGTTGGCCGGGACGAATCCGACGTGCAGTCCGACCGCGTTGCATCCGAGCAACTTGGCGAAGTCGGAGATCTCTTTCATCTCCTGCACGCGAGCGGCGCGAGTCGCTTCGGGGACGAGGCCGACCGTGTTGGCGGTCGTGGGGATGTCGGCGTAGCTCTCGCCGTCAAAGCCACCGAAGACGCAGGTCACGGTGATCCCGGCCTCTTTGCACTTTGAGAGAAAGCTGTCCGCAGCGGCCTGTGTCCGCGTTGGTTTGTGAGGCGAATGAACTTGCACGGTGGGGATGCCCAGTTCCTTGGCGACATCCAGATGAACGCCCAATCCGGCATCGACCGACGCGAAGACTCCGATTTGCCACGGCTGCATGGTGTTGCTCTCCGAGAACCTGAGTGACTCTGAAGCGGGTGGAAAATGAACAGTCGATCGGGGATCATACGGCCCGCGCGAACGACAGGCCAGCGAGCGTTCGTTCCCATCATTCCCTTGTTCACGTTCATTTGTGGAGTTTCAGTCATCATGTTGCGCGGTCCCGCCATTACGGCATTTCTGTTGCTGATCGTCCTCAGTGGGCTTGGCTGCGATTTGGTCAATTCTCAACAGAGTGCATCGGCCAAGAAGCCCTCCGTTCCCGCCGTCCCCGGCCCGGTCGATGCCGACGCTCCCGAAGGATTCACCACCACGAAATCCGGATTGGAATACCGTATCCGCCGCAAGTCGGACGGCAAGCAGCCGACCGCCAAGAGCATGGTGGCCGTTCATTTTCGCGGCCGGTTGAACGACGAACACGGCGATATTTTTGAAACGTCTTACGGAACCGGAGGGACTCCCGCGCAATTCGGTGTGTCCGACTTGATTCCCGGATGGACCGAAGGACTGTTGCTGGTTGGCGAAGGGGGCATGATCGAACTCAAAATTCCCGGTAATCTGGGCTTCGGTGAGAAAGGCCAACCACCGGCGATTCCCGGCAATGCCACCCTGCATTTCATCGTGGAGCTGATCCATGTCGGCGACGACGTAAAGCCGACCGAGACACACAAGTATGATGGTCCGGAACACCCCGTTGAAGAGGCCGCCCCGTCGGACGAGAAGATGCCTGAAGGTTTCACCGCAACAGCCTCGGGACTGAAGTACCGCGTGACCAAAGAGTCGAATGGCCGCAAGCCGAAGGCGACCGACAAAGTGAAGGTGCATTACCGAGGGAAGCTCACCAACGGCACGGTGTTTGACGAATCCT
>JAYUFF010000237.1:0-2414 GCA_043738825.1 Schlesneria sp. | reverse complement strand
GGGACGAACGACGGCATCTGGGACTGGGATCTGCAAACCGACCGCGTGTTCTATTCCCCGCGGTTCAAGGAACTGTTGGGATACGGATGCGAAGAGTTCGGTGTGTGGCTGTCGGCGCTGGCCGACGTGCTGCACCCCGACGACTTCGATGACACCTGGAGCGCCGTCGAACGGCACCTGCGCGAGCGAGCCCCCTATCACATCGAACACCGACTGCGGACCAAGAGCGGCGAGTACCGGTGGTATCTCGAACGGGGTCAGGCCGTGTGGGATGAGGACGGGAACGCCGTGCGCATGGCCGGTTCCATCAGCGATGTCAACGAGCGGCGGGTCATCGAAGCGCATGAGTGCATTCGCAACTCCGTGATGGAGTCGCTGACATCCGGTGCGCCACTCTATGACATCCTGGAAGTCCTGGTTCGCGGGCTGGAAAAAGACAGCCCGACGCGGGCCATTTCCATTTCGCTGTTGGATCGGGACAGTCGGCGGCTGCTGAACGGTGCCTCGCCCAGTTTGCCGGAGTTCTACACGGCGGCGATCCACGGAATTGAGATCGGTCCCGGCGTGGGGTTCTGCGGGACCGCCGCCTATTTGCGGGAGCGCGTGATTGTCGAAGACATTCAGCAGCATCCGTATTGGGCAGCGTACCGGGAACTGGCCGCCAGCGCTGGCCTGGCATCCTGCTGGTCGCAGCCGATTTTTGGTGAGTCCGGCAAAGTGCTCGGGACGTTTGCGGTCTATGACAACAAGGTCCGTCGTCCGAGCGAAGTCGAACTTCAGTTCGTGGACGTGGCCGTCAAGATGGCGGGGATTGCCATCGAGCGCAAGCAGGCCGAGGATGAGCGACGCCAATATCTGATGCAGGTCGAGGAATCTCGCGATCGGATCGCCGAGCAGACCGTGCAACTGATCCGACAGTCCGAGGAACTCGCGCGCGCGAAGGATGCGGCCGAAGCGGGCGGGCGAGCCAAAAGCGAATTCCTCGCCAACATGAGTCACGAGTTGCGGACACCGCTCACCGCCATTCTGGGCTATGCCGACCTGCTCTATGATGAGTGCGACCTGTCGCAGGCACCGCAGACAAGTCTCGAAACGATCGACGTGATCCGCAGCAACGGTCGTCATCTGCAAGAGCTGATCGATGACATCCTGGACCTGTCGAAGATCGAAGCCGGGCGCATGACGCTCGAAAAATTGCCGGTCGCGCCCGCCAAACTCACTCAGGACGTGTTGCAGTTGATGCATCTGCGCGCTCGTGACAAGGGACTCACGCTGAAGAGTGAGTTTCTCTATCCTCTGCCCGACAAACTTGCGACCGACGCGCTGCGCGTGCGGCAAGTGCTGGTCAACCTGGTCGGCAACGCCATCAAGTTCACGGGGGTGGGGGGAGTCACGGTGGCGATGGGCTACGATCGGGCGGCGGGCAGCCTGCGATTCTCCGTCACCGACACGGGAATCGGGATGGAGGCCGAACAGGTCGAACGACTGTTCGCGCCGTTCACCCAGGCCGATACGTCGATGTCGCGACGGTTTGGAGGAACCGGGTTGGGACTGTCGATCTCGCTGCGGCTGGCTCAGATGCTGGGAGGCGACATTCGAGTTGAAAGCCAACCCGGAATCGGCAGCACGTTTACCCTGGTGATTGCCGCCGAACTCTATCCCGACACGGTGCTGTTGACGGGAGCGTCGGGAGACAGTGTTCCGGTCGCTTCGAGCGTCCGGGACACTTTGCTGTCCCGCCCTCCGACAGTGATTGAGGCGACGAAGCCCACGGCCAGCCTGTCGGGACGGATTTTGTTGGCCGAGGATGTCCCGGCGAATCAGAAGCTGATCTCGTTCCTGTTGCAGAAGCAGGGGGCCGAAGTGGAGGTCGTCGAAAACGGCCGGCTCGCCGTCGAGAAGGCCCTCGCGGCGCAGCAGGCGGGGACTCCGTTCGGTCTGATCCTGATGGACATTCAGATGCCCGTGATGGACGGATACGCGGCCACAGCGGCGTTGCGTGAGGCCGGCTACGGCGGTCGCATCGTCGCGCTGACGGCTCACGCCACCGGAGACGATCGCCAGCGCTGTCTCGACTCCGGCTTTGACGGCTTTGCCGTGAAGCCGATCCAGAAGAACCAACTGATCGCCACCTGTCGCGAACACTTGGGGCAAACTTGTCTGCAACCCATCTAGTCCCGTCGCTCCGCCGACAGGACTCCACGCACCCTACGTCTTGGAACAGACCTGTCTGCAACCGACGTAGCCCTGATCCGCGTCACCTCAAACCGACCGGCTGCAACGGGCACTTCGCCGCGACAAAACTTTCGCGGCGGGCCTCGGAGACGAACTCCACCGTGACCGTTCGATTTTTGGCGAGGCCGCTCGTTTCGATCACCGTCCCCAAACCGTAGCGTGGGTGCCGGACCTGCATC
>JAYUFF010000236.1:0-6372 GCA_043738825.1 Schlesneria sp. | reverse complement strand
TCGCGTCCGTCGATGAGATTGCCCCCGGTGGTCGGTTGTCGATCTTCGTGGAAGACCTCCCGGCCCTGCTGATCCGAGTGGGGGACGAGTTCTTCGCGATCGAAGATGTCTGCTCGCACGATGGCCAGCCGCTGACGAACGGCCCCGTGGTCGATTGCTCGATCACGTGTCCCAGGCATGGTGCGAAGTTCAACCTTCGCACGGGAGCGGCGATGTGCATGCCGGCCATCGAACCGATCTCGACATTTGAAGTCCGAGTGACGGACGGCGCGGTCTTCGTTCGGGCGCGCGACTAATGGCCGAGAACAAAAAATCTTGGGTGCGTCCCGCGAGATCGACACGCCCGACAGAAAATCGACCCGACCCCACGAGGCCCTCCATGACCACCGACACCATCGTTTCCGAAACCGTCCCCTCGCCCGCATTGGCCGTCGTCGTCGAATCGCCGACGAGTTGCAGTGATGACGCCGCCCCACATGCCCACGCGCACCACCACGCTCACGGCACCGGTTGCTGCTCGACGAGTCCTGCTTCGGACGCGACCGTCGCCGTACCGTCCGCCGCAATGTTGGAGATCGCCCCAACATCCGGCGGCTCCTGTTGTGAGACGCCCTCTGCGGCTTCCAATGCTGCCGACAGCGCTTCGCCGGAGACTGAATCGGTGGAGGCCGAATCGACCGTCGATGATGCCGCGCTGATCGAGGCTCTGCGTGAGGTGATCGATCCCGAGTTGATGATCAACATCGTGGACTTGGGCCTCGTCTATTCGATCAATCACACGGATCGCAAGGCTCTGGTCGAGATGACGCTGACCAGCCCGGCCTGTCCCGCCGGTCCGCAGATCATCTCGCAGGCGAAGATGTCGCTGGAAAAGATCGACGGCATCGACGTGGCCGAGATCAAGCTCACGATGTCCCCGCCCTGGACTCCCGCCCGGATGACCGATGAAGCGCGGGACCAACTCGGCATCTTTTGATCGCGCGGAGTTTGTGGAACGAACCAATGTGAAGTGTCCCGGATGCTCGGAGCATCCGGGACACTGGCTTTTGTACCACTAACGTTTCGTTTCTTGTCGGCCTGCGCAAATTCTTCTGCTTCAAAGTCGCCTTCATCACTCTGCGTGAAGTGAGCCGATTGTGAGTGGCCCCGGCATCAACAATCGGCACCGAACCTCGCGAACGGCTTGCTTCACGCGGAGCGATGAAGGCGACTTTGGTTGCGGCTGAAGGCCGCGCTGGGCAATCTCCAACCGGTGCGTTCCGAGGACTCGACGCATCCTGCTTGCTATGGAACTACGGGCGGATGCAGTCTTCGGTGATGAGCGATTCGGGGTGCGGATAGTTGGGTGGGATGCCGGGGGCGGTGACGGTTTCGTTACAAGCGATGCGGTGGGCGACGGTGTGGTTGAGGTCGAGGAGTTGGGCGAGGAGGTCGGTCTTGGGGGAGAAGCCGTAGGCGGCGAGGACCGCCGCGTCGAGCGTGGCGTGGGCGTCCTTGAGGGGATTCGCGCCGGGCAACTCCAGCGTGCGATAGACCGCGCGCAGGCCGCCGGTGATTTTGGAGAGGGCCTCGGCCCGCACTCGACGCACCTCCCTCCCCGCCTTCGCCACCGCCTCGATCTGCTTCGCACTCGCCGACTGCGGCCACGCGAATACCTGTGCATTTGAGGATCACCGGCAAGTAAAGCCCATCGCCAGTGGTCCCGCGAGAACAGTTGGCGCGTGACGAGTTATTCAGCCGCGAAGGCGAGTACGGTTTGCTTTCGTTTTTTCGGCGAGTTCAAATTCCATGACCGTTCATCGATCAGGACGTTGCCCAGCACTTCGGCAAGGATCGGACTGACGGCATTGGCGATTTGCAGTCTCTGACTTGTCACGCCGCATGCGAAATGAAATGAGTCTGGAAACCCCTGGAGTCGCGCACCCTCTCTCGCTGTCAATCCCCGATGTTGAAACGGATGAATGCACCGCGTGCCACTCGGCTTGCCCATGTTTTGAGTCACCGCGACGGCGGGCGAGCCGCTGTGCAATCGCGAGTAACTGTTGTGAAAGCCGCTGGACGGCTGAAAGGCCGCCGGAATGGACAGCCGGTTTCCGCCATCTGGAATAAACGAAATGGCTTTGACGAGATGTGCCGGGTGGCTGCTCGCGACATGCCCCTGCAACACCGTCGAGCCTTGCCTCATTCGTCGCTGGTAAGCCGTGGTCGGGGGCGATGCGTAACTGGTCGCTTCCTCGCCGGGCGCGAGTGGCGGCAAATCTCCAATGGCATCCCACACCGTCACTGGGCCACCCTTTCGTGGTTTAGGCTGAACGAAGCGACAACCGGAACGATGGCAGACAAACACAATCCGATGCCGCAACTGAGGCACGCCGTAATCCGCAGCCTTCAAAACCAAGGGTGTGACCGCGTAACCAATGTCTTGGAATAGCTCGCAGACGGACTCGACAAAATTCATGTCACGAAGACCGACCACGTTTTCGATCAGCACGCCCTGCGGCTGCAATATTTCGACGATGCGGGCAAATTCGTGAACCAGCCGATTTCGCGGATCGTCTCGCTCTCTCCGTCCCACCGTCGAAAAGCCCTGACAAGGCGGACCGCCGACGACCCAATCGGGTGAGATGCCAACCAACTCGCGCAATCGGTACTCGTCGAGAAGACTCACGTCTTCCTGAATCGCCGCGTGGGTTGGAAAGTTTTGCTTGTAGGTTGCGATGGCATCGGACCAATGATCCACCGCCAGCAAATGCGTCCACCCAGCCCGCTGCAAGCCAAGGCTGAGTCCTCCCGCACCGCAGAACAAATCAACGAAGGTGGTCATTCCGTTTACTTCCGCCGTCGTGAAAGAAATTGCAGGTAGATATTGGCCGCTCGCTTCATTTGAGAGCGAACGGAAACCGTCATCTCGGCCGCCACTTCGCGCGTTTCAAACAGCCGATTCACGTTGTCTTCGGAGCGAAGTTTGTCCAAGTCAATCTGCTGCGAGAGCCGTCGAAGCCGCGAACAAACATCGTGTTGAGACCTGATCGTAAGGTCACTGGACTGTCTCAACCACGCCCGAAAATCTGGCAGGTCTTGAGGGTCAGAATCCGCAGAACTGGCGCGCGTTGGAGTGCGTTTCATGGTGGACCAGCATGTCCAACGGCACAAAGGACGTCAACCTCTAACGGGCGTCCTTGCGCATGAACTCAGCCGCGATAAATCCAGTTGGCATCCATCTTGTCGTAGCCGGAACGATTGACGCTCGCGGTGATTGTTCGTCGGCTGGTCTCGGATCGTCCCGAGAAATTCCAATCCGACTTCATGATGAGCGATCCGACGACTTTCACGAATCGGAATGGCTTGGGGGCGATCCCTTTCCCGGCGTCACTGGACGTATTGGAATCGAAGACGAAAACCATCAACCAGACATCTTCGGCATTGTGGCCTTGCCAACCGCTGACGTGCCGACTCCCTTTGACCTCGATTCCCACAGGACCGTGTTGAGCTGAGTTGCCTGGATAGTGTCCCGCTGGAACCAAATCAGGATGCCCGTTGTGGTACGTGTTCCTGGCAATCGTCTTGCAATGTTTTGGAATCGCTGCCGCCATGAACTCGCCGACGATGCTGCTGAAGTTCGCTGGCATCAAGAACGATTCCAGTCGCTCGATCTTCTTGGTGTGAAGCTGGGCGTTGATGAATCCCAAGAACTCGACAAACGCGCCCATTGCCTGCTGGATGTGCTTGACCGCCAAGCCGTAGGGTATCTCGGCGGCTGAATTGAACCGGCCTGTGCTGACGGCTACCGGCGTGCAGGCAGCGGCTTCTTCAAGTGCGATGCGTTCTTCATCCTCTGCCATTCACAGCCCTCCTTGGCTGGGCCGGTTATTGCAGAAACGCAGATTTCAGGTCAATGTCTGATCAACACACATTGCGTCACCGCTTCGTGATCGTTGCCAAAGACGGGCTTCTCGTCGGTAGAAACAAGAACGCCAGCGGTCCCCAACGCTCGAGCAGGTCTTTCAGGGACACCACATCCAGCGGCGTGTCGATCTGTGCGCTGTCGAGGTCGTAGACCCGGAACTCGTCAAAATTGCAGAGCACGACGTACTTGGGCCGATTGGGTGCGAGCCGAATCCAGTAGTCGAACGCCTGCCGGTAATGCTTGGCCAGGCTCTGGCCGCGCTTCTTCATCTCGATCAGGACGACCGGCTTCCAGACGTAGTCGGCAAACGCCGTCCCGCCGACATCTTCCTTCGCCTTGCGGATGCGGTATTCGGTAAGGACGTAGTCAACAGCCTCGCACTTGGTCTGTCGAGCGAGTGAACCTCGTTTTGCTGAACGGCTGGGTTGCAAAGAAGACCGCAATCACGCGGCAATCGTCTTCGCAGCCTCAGCCAAGAGCCGCTCCAACGCCCACGTGTGAGGTGGTCCTGCTAGGCTTTGTCGGAAAACCCGTAGCCGCACTCGCCAGAGTGTGGGCGGCGTCAATAAAAACCGCGTTCTGGTGAACGCGGCGAGATCGTTCGTCACCTTCTCCGACAGAACCTAGTGCTGTGTCACGTCTTGATTTTCGGGTTCAGCAAATCAGCCGGAACGCGCTAGTGTCCGGTTCTAACCGTGGGCTGGCGCCCAGCGGCTGATGGACTCAACCCGAAATCTCAGGTGTGACACAGCACTAGTGCGTTTCCACGGTTGGCCTAGCGCCCGCTGCGCAGGCTTGGCAGTCTGGGGCCATGCACGAAAAACCTCGCGGCTTTCCCGCTGTTCCATCCCCGCACGCAGCGTTGGGATGAACACTTCGCGGTGGAAGCGGATTGGATCGTCGGCCTGACTCCGGTCGGACGGGGCACCGTCGGGCTGTTTGGCATGAACGACGACGATCGCCGCGACCTCCGCCGGGTCGTGTCTCGCGAAATCTGACGGCTCTCAACGATCCGTTGAAGCGAGCATCAACGGATCCCATTCGCCGCGGGTGAGATTCTCCGGTTGTCTTCCAATGAACGCTCCGCCGTGCATGGCTTGCGTGCAGCCAAGGCGGGTGTTGAGGCCGCGTTGGGCGAGGAGCCAGAGGGCTTCCCTGGCTCCGTCGTCGCCGGTCTGTTCACAGTCGAAGAGGAGTGTGACCTTGCCGCTCGCGAGTTGCCGGGACCAGCGGGTGATCTTTTCGACTTGGGAGGCAGTGATGCGGTTGGACAGGATCGCCACGGCGGGGATGCCGAGGTTGTCGGGGTTGTCGAGACCGATCACGTCGTTGAAGCCCTCGACCACAATCAGGCCGTGGCGAGGGAGGGGCGAGATTTCACGCCGCACGACCTTCGGAAGATCGACACCTCCACCCGCATTGCGGATGACGAGTCCCCACGACTCACCAATGTTCAACGCCCGCTTCAAGACTTGGCACGAGTCCCGCCGCGTCTCTGCGTCATCCTTGTCCTGCTCCCTCGACGAAGAGCACGGCTTGTCCCCAAGCGGTCCAGCAGTGGCACGGCCCATTCGGAGACCGTTCCAGCCGGGCCATCCAACGCCGTCAACCCTTTTCAAACTTTGTGTCGTAGCATCGTCGCGCGTAGTTGTTGGGGGTTGGAGGCGGTGACGAGTTGCGGCTGGCCGGGTGGAGGGGACTCGCGTTTTTCCGGGGGTCGTTGCGGCGGGTCTTGTTTTGGCGCGTGTCGGGAGCGATGACCGCCTGGCCGGGCAGGTCGCACCGGCTGTGGCCGCGTTCGGCGGGATGGCGGTCGTCGCGCAGCATGCGGCGGAAGGCTGGCAGGAGTTGGGCGGCGCTCAGGCGGCGGCTCGACGCCGCGTTTCGTCGCCTGCACGAGCGAGTACAGCGACATGACCCACAGCCCCAGCCGTGACCACTGCCTTTCGACCTCGGCGTTGCCGGGCGTCGTGCTGCGCAGCTGGCGGCGGCCGAACGTTTGTTTAACTGTTCGATAGAGCAGTTCGATAGAGCAGTTCGATCCCCCAGCGGCGGGCATCACGTTCGAGGAGCTGTCGGTCGGAGGCGTCCGTCGTCGAGAGCAGGCTCGTCACGAGATAGACCGGAGGGCGACCGTTGTGAGCCATGACCAGTCGCAGTACGAGCGGTGGTTGCCGTTTTCTCGTCGCGTCGTCCGGCCGGGGAGAGACGGTGCCCGCCGACTCGCGGGCGTGGCCGCGCTTCCGTAGCAACTTGACATCGGAGCCGACGCGGACCAGCAGTTGCCGCTGGCTGTCGAGGATCGCCCGGGCAAACTCGCAACCGACGAAGCCCGCATCCGCCGCGATCAACACGGCGGCGGGCCACGCTACGCCGTTAACCCTTTTTTTGTGTCACGTCGCAGTTGAGTTGCCAGAACGATTTCCGCGTTCGTGGCGTGTCTGATTTGGGGGACGCCGATGGCG
>JAYUFF010000235.1:0-17027 GCA_043738825.1 Schlesneria sp. | reverse complement strand
TAACGTGTTGACCACTCTGGCCGATTCTGCCATACCTCGCGAACATGAGGTGGACGATGGCAGCGAGCAGGGATGCGACGATGCGAACACGACGGAATCACGATGCGACTCGACGGAAATTTGTTTGCCGAGTTCCGTCGTTTCATCGCGCGGGCAACGTCCCTCGTGCGACCGTGATCCGCGCCGAATCGCGCGGGGCGAGGCCGATGCGGTTAAACGATGGAACACCCGTATCAGCCGGCCACCGGAATCAATTCCGCAGCGTGATGATTCGAGGAGTGGTCGTCGTCGCGATGTTGGCGTTGCTCGGCAGTGCTCGCGCTCAACCGAGTACTCCCGCGACAGGGCCGATGCTGGTCGAATTGCAGACTCGCCTCAAACGAGCACAGTCGGACCCCGAACTGGAACCGATGCTCAAGCAGAAGGTGATCGCGCTGTATCAGGCCGCCGTTGAACGGATCGAGATCGCCGGCGAAGAGACCGCGAAGACGAAGACGTTTTTGCAACGCATGGAAACGGTCGCCGATGACCTTCGTCAAACGAGGGTGCGACTGGCATCGCAGCCTGACCAGACGACATCAACCGTTGCGGAGGTCTCGGCAGCGGCGGGCGACAATCTCGACAAGCTCGATCGGATGTTGGAGGAGCGCCGGAAGCAACTCGATGATCCTGAGAGAGGTTTGCGAGCCAAAGTGGCCGCCGTTGAGAAGGAACTCGGCGCGCGAATGTCGCGGTTGGAGGAGATTGCCAAGGAGGTGGCCGAGGTTGACGAACGACTGGCCATGATTCAGCAGGAACTCGACGCGCCGGTCCCCAACGACGAGCCGCGCGAGTTGACTCACGCCCGCCAGACGCTGCTGCTGACGCGGCGGATGCGGGCCACCGAGGAACGAGCCGCCCTGCATGCCGAACAAGCGTGGCACGAATCCGAGGAGGCCACCAACCTGCTGCGGGCGCAGCGCGATCTGGCCGCGAAGGAACTCGCGCTGGCCGATGCGGAAACCGAGTTGCTGCAAGAGGCGGTCGATCAGCGACGTGGCGGTGAAGCCGACCAACGCGTGCGTCGAGCCGAGTTGACCATCACGCGCTCCTCACCCCTGGTGAAGTCAGTTGCTGAGACAAACCTGTCGCTGGCGGCCGAGAGCCGCGATGTGGCAACCACGCTGCGCGACACCAGCCATCGCATCGATCAAACCACCGAAGACCTCACGTCAATCCACGCGGAGTTCAAGCGGACGAAAGAGATGGTGGAGGCGGTCGGATTGACCGAGTCGATTGGTTTGTTGCTGCGACAGCAGCGGGCCAAGCTCAGCGACACGCGCGGTCTGCACGCGAGATTGGCTCAGCGCGGTGAGACCGTCCGTCAGACGCGGATGCGGCTCTTTCAAATCGAAGCCGACATCGCCTCGCTGCGCGAACTCGATGCCGCGGCATCGAAGGCCGCAACGGAATTGGCGAGCGGCGAGTCTGCCACGGCGGGAACTCGACCGGCGACGGCTCAAGCGATTCGGATACTGGCCGATGAAGTGAAGCCGCTGCTGGAGCAACGTCGCGAGTTATTGGAACGGCTCAACGCCGACTACGAGGCGCAGTTTAAGCGACTCGTGACGCTCGACAACGACGAACGAAAGCTGCTCAATGCCACGCGCCAGTACGCCGACTATATCGACGAACGAGTCCTGTGGATTCGGACGGGCACTGTCTTTGGCGGCACGCACGGGGCGCGAGCTGTCACCAACTTCGCGTGGTTTGCCGATCCGGCCAACTGGCTGAAGGTGGTCGATGCGTTGCGCAGTGACTTCCAGCGCGAACCGCTGCCGTATTTGCTGGCGTTCGTCGCGTTGCTCACCTGGATCGGCCTGCGTTGGACGCTGCGCAGCCGTTTGCGAATGTTGGGTACGATGGCAGCCTCCGCCTCGTGTCACGAATTGCGTCCGACGTTGCAGGCCATGATCCTGACGTTGCTGCTGGCCGCGATGGTTCCCGCGCTGCTCGCGTTCTTCGGTTGGCGACTCGATCACAGCGTTTCGACTTCTAGGTTCGTGCATGCCGTCGCGTCGGGACTGTTGCGGGCCGCGACCTTTGCCGTGCCGCTCCAACTGCTGCGCTGGATCGCGTGGCGCGGCGGATTGGCCGAGCAGCACTTCGATTGGTCGCCGATTGCCCTCGTGAGACTGCGGCGACACCTGCGCTGGTTCGTGCCGGCAGGGATCGTTCTGATCGGCTTCGTCGGACTGGTGGAAGCGACCTCGGACGAGCAGCGTCTCGATTCGTTGGGAAGACTCGGGTATCTGGCGTTCGCAGGATTGCTCGCGATCTTCTGCCAGCGAGCGTTTCCGCGTGGGCCTCGCGCCGCTCAACCGCTCCGCCCGGTGAACGCCAACGAACAACAGGCCGCTCGCCGCGCAGAGGACTCGGAGGACGAGACCGATGTCTGGCTGAGTCGCGTCGCGCGCGTCGGCAGAATTCTCGGCGTGACCGTTCCGCTCGGGTTGCTGATCCTCGCGTGGAGCGGCTACTTCTACACGGCCCTGCAACTGACGTGGCGACTGCACGCGAGTGCCTGGCTGGGCATGGCGTTGCTGCTGCTGCGAGCGGGGGTGCTGCGTTGGATCACGCTCGAACGACGCCGCGTGGCGGTCCTGCAAGCCGAGGAGTTGCAAGCCATCGCCGAAGCCGGCAGGCATCCCGAGACGGGTGCTCACACGCCGTTCTTGTTCCCGCATTGGCGATGGCCCGATTTCCGATTGAACCTGACTCAGATCGTGACGCAGATTCGCAGCCTGCTCGATGTGGGGCTGCTGACTGTGGCGGCGGTGGGCCTGTGGTTTGTCTGGGCCGACGTGATGCCGGCCCTCAACATCCTGGATCGAGTCCCCCTGTGGCAGACCACCGTTGAAGAGGTGGTGCCCGCGAAGGAAGCCGGCGATCAGGCGGGCGTTCGAGTCGTCACGCGCTCGAAGGACGTGACGGCCGCGAATCTCGGACTGGCTCTGTTGATGATGGCCATTGCGGTGGTGGCCGGTCGCAACATCCCCGGTCTGGTCGAGGTGATCCTGCTCGAACATCTGTCCGTCGATGCGGGCTTTCGGTTCGCCACGACGTGCCTCGTTCGATATGCCATCTTCATTGCGGGAGTCATTTTCGCGTTCGCTCAGATCGGCATCGGCTGGAACAGCGTGCAATGGCTGGTCGCGGCGGCCTCCGTCGGTCTGGGCTTTGGCCTGCAAGAAATCTTCGCCAACTTCGTGTCGGGCATCATCCTGCTGTTTGAACGGCCGATGCGAGTCGGCGATGTCATCACGATCGGCGACACAACGGGGACCGTCTCGCGCATCCGCTTTCGAGCCACCACGATCATTGATGGCGACCGCAAGGAGTTGATCGTACCGAACAAGTCGTTCATCACGGGCAATCTGCTCAACTGGACGCTCAGCGACAGCGTGAACCGGCTGGCCATCAAAATCTACATCGGGCCGGACAACGATCCGAAGCAGGTGCGCGAACTGCTGCTCAAGCTGGCCAGTGAGCATCCGCTGCTGCTCAAGGAACCGGCCCCCAGTGCCGCGCTGGAAGAGATCGGAGCCAACGGTCTGCTGTTCGTGCTGCGAGCGTTCCTGCCCACGCTGAAGGATCGCCCCAAGGCCAGCCACGACTTGTACACGCTGATCCACGCGAGGTTCCGAGACGCGGGAATCGAGATGCCGTGTCCCACACAAGAGGTTCTGGTCCGTCTGCTGAATCCAGAGTCTCAAACCGACCCGCGCACTGCGGAATCGAGAACGTCGCGGACCTGATGAATGCCGTCCGAGACGAACAGCGACCGCAGGGAAGTCACCCGCGTTGCCTCGACAAAGAATGGGATCGCGCAAACTTCCCGACGCCCGTAATCCGGACCCCTTGGTCCGGACGAAGTCCTTGACGACGGCTGCGAACGGACTCGTCCGGACCACGGGTTCGGACTGCGTCACGCTGCTCAAGGACGCTCATCGCGGGAGAACAGCGGAACCTTTCGGCGATGCCTGGGTTCATTGCGGATCGAATGCAAACAGCGTGTCGGTGCTTGTGAATCGCAAGCGTTTCTGGTTCTCTTCCGCTGGTGAGTCGATCCGGTGGCTGACTTCAGGAGATTTCCTCGGTGAGTAAAATTGTCTCGGTCACTGCCATCAGCAGCGCGTTATTTGTTGTGGTGTTTTTCGCGTCGGCCCAGCGTCCGGCGGAGAGTCAGGAGCGGCTCACCCCCAACGACCTCAAACCGATCGGCGGACGCTGGTTCGTCAAAGCGGGTGACAAGCCGGTCTACTTCTATCGCGATGCCGAACGGTTCGTGGACTTGTTTTCGTACCACACGCAGGACTCGAACAAGGACGGCATCGACAACGTGAAGGTCAGCCACGACGAGCGGTTCCTGATCGTCGAGAGCCAGGGCTACCCGAATCATCCGACAGCCGTCTTCCCGAACAGCGGCAATCCGAATTCCATTCGCGTGCAGAACTTCACGTTCCGGCTGCCGCTCGAACCGAAGCTGGCGGACAAGATCACGCGCGTGCCGATGGGGCCGATTGGGACCGCGCTGAATGGAGTTGTCTTTTTCAACCCGTTCGAAATGGGAGGGCAGAACGCCGTCGAGGGCTACTCGGAAGTCTGGCTCGACTCGTGCTGCGGGCATCCGCAGCAGACCGGCGTCTATCACTACCACAAGTATCCGAGTTGTGTGAAATCGCCGTTCGCGGACGACGGCAAGCAACACTCGCCGATCATCGGCTTCGCGTGGGATGGCTTTCCGCTGTACGGGCCTTACGAAACGGCGGGCGTGATGGCGAAGGACTTGAAGGGGGACCGGGCACTCGATGTCTGCAATGGTCACAAGGATGAAGCGCGCGGCTATCACTATCACGTCACGCCGGGACGGTTCCCGTACATCCTCGGCGGCTACGCGGGAGTCGTTGAGCCATCGAACAATCGCGGCCTGAATCGCGCTGGTGAGGGAGCAATCACAGACAACACTCAGCCGGGAACTCGCATGGAACAAGTCATCGCGGCCGTTCGTCCCGGCACGGCCTCGCGAGGCAAGACGCATTCGATCCGGTTCGAGCTGACTCCGGCGAACTCGCGCCGTCCGTTGCCGAACGACAAACCCAGTTGGGTGCAGGTTGGTCCGTTCGAGGCAACGAAGATCACGCGAACAGGAAACATCGTCACGGCTGAAGTGACGATCCCCGAAGACGCACCGGTCGGAATCCTCTTCGACTGCCATCTCGAATTCGGCAGCGGCGCGAATCCGGTCGTCATCAAGAAGAACGACGTGTTTCGCGTCGTGGAGTGAGTCTGAAATCAGAGTTCGACCATTGAACCGCTGAGCCGATACTTGAGTCAACCACAACGATCCCGAACTGGAATTCTGCATGTTCCGAGGAATGATGTCTGTCACCATGTTGCTGGCCTCGCTGGGGGCAGGTTCGCTGGCACTCGCCCATCCCGGTCACTCACCTCGGACGCAGGCAGAAGCGGCGTCGAGCAACACGCGAACTCAGGCCGATTCGGAGAAGGATTCACTTGAGTTGGGACTGCTCGCCGCGAATCAGTTGCCTTTGTTGCTGGCTCAGCTCGATCAGGCGAAGGCTCGTCCTGACAGAGACAAAGCTCCCGACATGGCGCAGGCGTTTGAAGCGTTCGTCCAATTGAAGGCGATCAAGACGCGCTGGGACGACCGCTTCTTCTACGTCGAATCGAATGGGATTCCCGCGCATCAACTGATGGTCGGCATCACCGCGTGGCAGCAGCAGGTGCCGTTGCCGCAGAAGTATGTCGGGGAGAACTCGTGGCAGATCCCGCTGCATCCGGTCCCCGCCAAGAAGCCGCAATCGACCAAAGGCAGATTCCTGCGCGGAGCCATCGCGCTCGCCGCGAACGGAGTCCCGATCTTCAACCCGCTCAACAATCGCGGCGAGGACTCGTATCTCATCGGTGAACTCGACGAGTTCGGCGGGCACTGCGGTCGGGCCGACGACTATCACTATCACATCGCCCCGGTGCATCTGGAGAAGACGATCGGCAAGGGCTTGCCGATCGCATACGCGCTCGATGGCTATCCGATCTACGGCTACGAAGAGCCAGACGGTTCCAAGGTCGTCGGCCTCGATGCCTTCAACGGCCACAAGGACAAGAGTGGCAACTATCACTATCACGCGACGAAAAAATACCCGTACCTCAACGGCGGCTTTCACGGGGAAGTCGTCGAGCGCGACAACCAAGTCGATCCGCAGCCGCGCGCCGAACCGCTCCGTCCCGACCTGCGACCGCTGCGTGATGCGAAGATCACCGACTTCCAAGAGGCCAAGCCCGGCAGCTACGTTCTGACGTATGACGTGCGCGGCAAGAAAGGCTCGGTGAGCTACACGCTCGCCGACGATGGCACTGCGAAGTTCACGTTCGTCGATACGAACGGCAGCACGACCAGTGAAACGTACTCGCCAAGACGACGCGGCCCCGGTGGAGGAGGGGACAACGACCGTCGGCCACCTCCACCACCGCGTCCCGGAGAGAATCGCCCGCCACGCCCGGGCGAAAACCCGCCGCCGCCGCGCCGCGACGAGCAAACGACCTCGAACCCCAAACCGAAGAGCAACCTGCCGCAGTTGGTCGTGACCAGCTCCGCGTTTGAACCGGGCGGCAGCATCCCCATCGAGTTCACCGGCGACGGAGCGAGTGCCTCGCCGCCGATCGAATGGAAGGACGCTCCGCAGGGAACAAAGTCTTTCGCGATCAACGTCTGGCACGTTCCCGGACCGGGCGGCATCAAGTCGTACTGGGTCGTCTACAACATCCCGGCCAGTGCCGCGAAGCTCGCGAAGAACGACAAGGCGACCGGCACGGTGGGACTCAACGACAAGCACCGCCGCGAGTACGACCCGATGAAATCCAAAGGCCCCGGCGTGAAGCAGTACCACATCACCGTCTACGCCCTCTCCGCCGAACTGAAACTCACTCCGGACAAAGCGACCCGAGCGAACCTGCTCGAAGCGATCAAAGACATCACGCTTGCCGAAGGGACGTTGGACTTTCAGTACGAGCGGAAGCCGTAAGCGGCCAAGAGTGGGGAGTACCACGGTGCTCACGGAAACGCACGGAAGAAATCAATCGAGTGCGGTAACTTACAGAGGGAATCGAGATCACGATGCTGTCTCCAAACCTGTTGCGAAGATCCCTGTCTGTCGTGGCCCTCGCGGTGATGGCTCAAGCAAGTTGTGCTGCGGACTGGACTCAGTTCCGCGGCCCCCACGGTGCGGGGATCAGTGCTGACACGAACGTGCCACTCACGTGGAGCGACACCGAGAACCTGCGTTGGAAGGCCGAACTGCCCGGCCCCGGTTCATCCAGCCCGATCGTGGTGGGCGATCGCATCTTCGTGACGTGCTATTCGGGATACGGTGTGCCGAAGGCGAACGGCGGCGACATCCAGGCGTTGCAGCGGCAGCTCGTGTGTGTTGATCGCGCCGACGGCAATGTGCGGTGGACCAAAACCGTACATGGCGATCTGCCCGAGGATGGCTATCAGGGCTACATCTCGGAGCATGGCTATGCCAGCAACACTCCCGTGACCGATGGCGAGCGGGTCTATTGCTTCTTCGGCAAGAGCGGCGTCGTGGCGTTCGATCTCGACGGCAAGCAGCTTTGGCAAACCGGCGTCGGCCGGGAGTCGAGCAACCGCCGTTGGGGTTCGGGGGCGAGTCTTATCCTGTACAAGGACTCGGTCATCGTGAACGCGTCGGAGGAGAGCCAGTCGATCCGCGCACTCGACAAGCAGACCGGCAAGGAACAGTGGAAGTCGGCCGCAGCGGCGCTCGAACTCGCGTATGGCACGCCCTCACTGATCGCGCTGAAAGACAAGCGACCGGAGTTGGTGATCGCGGTTCCCGGCGAGGTGTGGGGACTCGATCCCGACACGGGCAAGCTGCAATGGTTTGCCGAGCATTCACTGACGGGCAACATCTGCCCGAGCATCGTCGCCGATGGCGAGACCGTGTTCGTCTTTGGCGGCTTCCGATCTGCGGGCTGCCTCGCGGTGCGGGCCGGTGGCAAGGGGGATGTCACCAAGTCGCAGGTTCAATGGTCGAGCCGCAACAGTTCGTATGTGGCGACACCGGTGCTGCACGACGGACACCTCTATTGGATCAGCGACAACGGTCAGGCGTTTTGCATCGACGCGAAGTCGGGTGAGCTGGTCTATCGCGAACGTGTCAGCCAACTCGAAGCGGGCGGGCGGCCGGTGTATGCTTCGCCCGTCATCGCGAACGGGAAGATCTATGTGCCGAGTCGCTGGAACGGAGTGCTTGTGCTGCCCGCGAAACCGAAGTACGAAGTGCTGGCTCAAAACCGGTTCGCCGGAGACGACAGTGACTTCAACGCGACACCGGCCATCAGCAATGGCGAGCTGATTTTGAGATCGAACCGCTTTCTGTACTGCGTCGCCGAGAAGAAGTAAGCGAAAGTGATCGAGGCCGACGCGGCGTGTCGGGGCCTCGCAGCCTGTTGAACGAGACCGTGTTTGAACGAGACCGTGTGTTAAATGTTGGAACGAACTCTTGAAGGAGACAGACATGAAACGATGGACGTGGGTACTCGGTTTGGTGGCCGCTGCGGGTGTGGCGACGGCAATCGCTCAACCACCCGGCGGTCCTGGTGGCGGCGGTCCCGGTGGTGGGCGGCCACCCAGCCCGGTCATCGAAGCTCTCGATGCCGATCACGATGGAGTAATCTCCGCCGACGAGTTGAAGAACGCGGCCGAGGCACTGTCGAAGCTCGACAAGAACAAGGATGGCAAGCTGACTGAGGAGGAGTTCCGACCTCAAGGCGGACGGCCAGGTCAAGATGGTCCCGGTGGAGGACGACCCGGTGGCGAAGGTCAAGAAGGCGGGCCTGGTGGTGGTGCCGGACGCGGTGAACAAGGAGGTCGTCCTGCTGCTGGCGGACAGGGGAGTCCCGGTCAGCGAGGCGGTGGTGGACAGGGCGGCGGCGGGCAAGGGGGAGCTGGCGGTCAAGATGGTCCCGGACGCGGCCAAGGTGGTGGACGCGGTGGACAAGGTGGTCCCGGACGTGGCCAGGGTGGTGGACAAGGTGGTCCCGGCGGAGGTCAGCGTGGACCAGGCGGTCAAGGGGGAGGCCCAGGTGGTCCGCCTCCAGGTCCGGATCCAGAACGCATGCTGAGTCACGCGATGGAATTCGACGCGGACAAAGATGGCAAGCTCAGCAAGGACGAACTGCAAAAGTTCATCGACGACTTCATCAAATACCATCCTGGCCCCGGTGGTCCCGGCGGACCTGAAGGTGGTGGGCCTGGCGGTGGTCCCGGCGGAGGTGGCCCGCGAGGTGGTGCAGGCGGCCCACCGAATGGACCCGGCGGCGGTGGTCGCCCCAGCGAAGGTGGCGAACGGCCCGAACGGCCAAAGCGCCCTGAATGATGGTTGCTGTGTGACTCTTGGAGTGCGAGTGGTCTTCTCAGATTGCTCGCACTCTTTTTTCTTGCTTGCACTCTTTTTTCTTCGATCACGGCAACGCCACCGTTGAATGGCGAAACGGAAACCGGCGTTCGGCTTCCTGGTCGGGGTCGGGAGATCGCGCACAACAACTCGACTCAATGCCGTGTTGCCTCAAACAGAAATCGAGTACATGGAAGTAAGCTCCGAACATGTGACGCGAATGAAGTCGGCTGCCATGTGAGGAATGACGTGGTTAGCAGCGGCGCATCAACAACTGTCGGAATTGCGAACCGCACAGTGTCCGACTGTCATTGATGCGCCGATCATCAGGGGTGTCGTTCCAGGGGCAGAAACATTTCAAGCGTGGCGCACGTTGTCCGCCTCGGTGGCTTGATGGCTTTAACGACGAGGGATGCTGAATCATGGACCCGTCACTTTTTTCGTTTGCCTTACGACGCATTGGTTCACTGTCGTCGCGCACCGTTCACAGCCAGCGTTCCCGCATGGCCACGCTGTCGGCGGCGATTGTCGTGGTGCTGTGGCCCGTGTTCTCGGTCCTCGCGATCGACGCAAGTCGGCCCGCGCGGGTGCGGTTCGTGGTTCAGGATGAACAGGGGCGGGCGCTGTCGGGTGCGCGGGTCCGGTTGCTGGGGCCGATGCCGGGTTGGCCGGAGAGACCGCCAGCGCCCATCGATGTGACAACGGATGCGAAGGGCACGGTCTTCGTGGAGCGGTCGCGACCGGCGGATGCGCCGGGAATCACCTGGGAGGAAATCGTCCACGTCGAGTTGGACGGATACCTTCCGGGGGGAGATCGGCTGAGCTTGTTTCCCGGTGCGCAGGTCGAGGACGCGATCAAGCTGGAGGCCACTCGCACAACACTGATTCGCCTCCGTGGGCCACAGGGCGAGCCGCTGGTGCGCGTCGGGTTCTCGATCTCCTACGTCAAGGGAGAAACTCAATACACCGACCACGGTGAGCCGAGGTTCTTATTCACGGATGAACAGGGCGAATGCCGCTGGCGACACGGGACGTTGCCGGAAGGATTTCAGATCTCCGGCCGACCCGAGCAGGAAAAGCTGAAAGACGAGCCGGTTATCACTGTCTCCTACAAGGCAGGGGAACTGCCGCTGGCCGCGCCGTTGCTACGCGGGAAGTTGTTGCACGCCGATGGTTCCGTTGCGGTCGGCTGGTTGGTCGCTCGAAAGGTGAGATTTATCGGATCTGGAGGAGTCTCGGGCGGCGTGTTACACGAGCCACAGAACACCATGCAGGTCGAGGATCTGGTGCGCGTCGGTTCCGACGGGATCTTCGAGGCCGACGCGGAGACTTATCTCGTCGTGGTCTCACCAGACGGCATGCCGCTGCTCCATGAACTGGCTCCGCGAACGTGGCTGCCGGGAACCCGGGAAGTCACCGTTCGCGTCCCCGAGGTGCGCAGTGTGCATCACGGCCGGGTGGTTTATGAAGACGGCAGACCGGTCGCGGGTCTGCCCTTTGAGGTCGATACGGTGCGTTGGCGCGGCCAACTCTGGAACATCATCATCGGAAAGGACGCGGCAGGTTCCCCCAAGTCATTGCAGGGTGCCCTAGCCAGCGATGGAACGATCATTGGCGGGTTTCGCACGGATGCCCAAGGCCATTACACCGTGCCCACGTACTTCGGAACGTCGGCCACGTTCCGCGCGTCTCCCGAGAACTGGTCGTTGGTCGATTGGGACGGACTGGGAACGAATGCGCGGAACGTGTGGAAGCGAGGCATGTGGGAGCGGGACAAAGGACAAAACCTCGAACGATTCAAGGAAGTGACGCTGGTGTTTGAGGACGAGCACGGGGAACCGATCCCGAGCATCCACTGCGACAAAGACACGAAGTATGTGGCGGGCGAGGAATCGCAATTGGATCGGGACATCGGCGAGGACGTACTCGGCCAACACCTGTTCATTGACCGTTCCATCGATCGTGTCGAGTTGGAAACGAGTGACTGGAAACGGAAATGGCTACCGCTGAAGACCACCATCGAGGTCCGTGACATCGATGTTCAGGTGGTCCACGTGAAGCTCGACAAATCGCTCCGGCTGTTGCCGCTGGTTGGGCAGATCCTCGATCCCGATGGGAACGGAGTGAAACAGGCTCGGGTGTTGTTGTACGACGCTACGGGTAAGAAACGCGACAGGAACGGCAATGACTTTCTTGGCCTCCAGACCACCACGGACAAGTCAGGCCAGTTCGTCTTCGACGCGGCACCAGATCAGTGTTACATCGAGCTTGACCGTTCCCGCGAGGAGGCGGACGGCGGTTTGCCGGGATGGGCGATGCCACTGGCCATCGACCGCGAGACGCGCGCGGTGAACATTCGGCTCCAGCGCGGCGGATCGCTGAAGGTACTGCTGCCAGCGGGCATCGGGGAGGATGCTCGGGGCATCTACGTGCGGCGGGAAGACGCACCGTCCGATGCGTTCACCAGGCACAGTATCGCCCATTTCGCACGCGACGTGGACCGGAATGAACTGCAATTGGACATCCTCCGGCCCGGCTGGTATCGCTTGGAAAACTATCAGCCCGCATCGACCGAATCGTTCGTGGCCTTGGGCCAGGTTCGCATGGAGGTGAAGCCCGGAGAACAGACCGTCGTCGATCTGCGCGACCGAAAACTCACCGAACGTCCTGCGCTGGCGGCCCGGCCCAAGTCGTGGATCACCGTCATCGTGAAGCACAACGACCAGGTTGTCAGCGGGGCCGAGGTCGCGGTGTTGGCCAGTGTCGTGCGCCCCGAAGACTTGTCACGGCGGATTGCGGAAGCAACAAGTGATGATCCGGCGGTGAGGCGAACCGCAATCGCAATGTTGAAACAGGCAGGAGCTCAGGCCGTCGATGCAATCCTGGCCGACGGTGACGCGCGGAAGCGGGACGATCTACTCAAGGAACTCGCCGATGTCGGGTTCGACGGTTTGCACTGGGCGAGCAGCGACCTCAGCGATGACACCGGACAAGTGCGATGCGAAGTGGAAACAGGGAGGAACTGCGTTGCCGTCGCGCGGGTGCGAGGCCGGATGATCGGCTGGCTCGCCTTTGTCGCCAACGGCGAAACGGTGACGGTGGCCCTGCGACCCGCCCGTACGCTCGTGATTCAACGGAAGCATCCGAAGACTAAGAATCTTGCAGACAAATACTACGAGTCGGGGCACCTTCGACTGGAACAGCCGTCCGAAACTGGCCTGCGCGGGCTGCTGTCCGTGCTGTGCGATGCCCGTGACTATTCTCTGGAGCATGGAGGCTGGGTGACGCGCGAGGCGGTCTTCGACCACCAGTATCCGATGCGAAGCGAGGGCCGAGCGTCGTGGGTTATGGAGGACTTGCCGGTCGGGGCGGTCTGCACGTTCACGTTGACCAAACTTCGGATCGAAGACAATCACAAGTCGCTCGCCAGCCGCCGCATCACGATCGAGTCCGGCAGCGGAGTGCAGCTCGTCGAACGGTAAGACCAGCGGCAGAAGTTGTCATACTTCGATGGCGGTCGGGGCCGTTTGTTCCTGCCGCCTGAGTTCTCATCCATCGCGATTTGCGAAGCTCCATCGGCGAGCTTGTACCGCACGTCTCATTCGGGTTCTGTTGTGACCGCCTCCTGCCAAACCTTGGCGTTGTTTTCCGGACAGGGGTCGGGTTTACGATTTTGTATCAAGTACGGTTCAAATCGTTTTTGGACGAGAGGGAAGCTGATTCACCGCTGGTGGAAAAACGTAGAGTCGCCGGCTCGCTTGCTCGCATTTGCCATTGGAAAGCACAGGCGGGCCGCCCGTGCTACGACTTTTTCAACAGGCTGCTAACATCAGCCCGCGCTGGGCATCGAACGCAAGACGCGGCCACACTCAATTCAGGACACATCTACGATGGCAACTCTGCCGAGACCGAATCGCCGATCTTTCCCGCGAGCCAGCGCGGTTTGCCTCGGCCTGACACTGTTCGCCCTGGCTGTCGTCATTGCTGCCGATCCGCCCGGAGTGACCATCGACAAGGATCGGCTCGCGCGGCTCAAGGCGGCCACGATGCCGAAGTTTGACAGACCGCTCCACTTCAACACGCCCGAGGCCGACGCGATCCTCACCGCGCTGGAAGTGTTCCCACCGGACAACCCCTGGAACATTCCGGTCGATAAGTGGCCGGTCCATCCGAACTCGAAAGCGATGATCGCCGCCATCGGTGGCAACAAGCCGCTGCGGTACAACCCGGACATGAGTTTCGTGCTCGTCCCACCCGACCAAAAGAAAGTGGCCGTGAAGCTGACCGCGTACGGGGAGGAATCCGACAAAGGTCCGTACCCGGTTCCCGACAACGCCACGATCGAGGGCTGGCCCGCCGATTTTAAGCGGGGCGATCCCGCCCGAAAGGTGCTGACGTTGGACGATGTCCAGCGCGGCAAACCAAGCCTCGACGCCGACCGGCATGGGATCGTCGTCGATCCCGTGAACCGCAAGCTGTACGAGTTCTACCGGCTCACAAAGACGGACGCCGGATGGACGGCCGAGCAAGCCTCGATTTTCGACCTCGCGTCGAACAGGCTGCGACCGGACGGGTGGACGAGTTCGGACGCGGCCGGTCTGCCGATCTTCCCGTCAATCGTGCGGTACGACGAACTGAAGCGCGGCAAGATCGAGCACGCGTTGCGAGTCACGTTCGCCAAGACGCGGCGAGCTTACGTCTACCCGGCAACTCATTTCGCCAGCCAGCGAACAGACGAGACTCTACCACGCATGGGCGAGCGGTTCCGGCTGCGGAAGGACTTCGAGACATCGAAGTTCTCCTCGGAAGTGAAGACGATCTTGGAGGCACTGAAGCGCTACGGCATGCTGAACGCGGACAACGGCATCGACTGGGCCGTGTCGGTCGCCCCTGACGAGCGAATCCCCGTGTTGCACGACGAGCTGCGAAAAGTGAAAGGCTCCGATTTTGAAGTCGTCACGCCGCCGCAGGGATCTGCCCCGGCGAAATGAAGTGAACAACGGACGGCGCGACCTTCGGACGAGTGGAACGGGTGTCAGAGGCAACGTTCTCTGTTGTCTTGCGTTGCTGGTGGTCGCGTTGTGCGAGTCGTCTACGCCGACGAGTCTGGCGATCAGGAAGAGGTCACGGTCAGCGGGGCGACTCGTCTCGACTGGACCTTCGCGCTGTCGAAGCAAAGCCGCGTCGATCCCCTCGAAGAATGGCTGCGTGGGTACGACTCAACCCAGCAGCGTTACGAACTGTTCGCGCAGCCGAAGCCCAGGGATCGGAAGCGCGGTCACCCGGTCGTGCTGTTCATTTCGGCGGGCGATGCACCGGCGGGATGGAGTCAACTCGCAGCGATCTGCAAACAGCAGGGGATGCTGTTCGCCAGCCCCTACGACGCGGGGAACAACACGCGCCGATGCCGCGTCGAGTGCGGGTCGTGCTCGATGACATCCGCCGCAATCATTCGGTCGATCCGGATCGCACTCGGAATATGCCTCTGGCTTGTGGCGATGACCGCAAGTCGTTTGGAAGTCGATGGCCGAGGCGGGGTTCGAACCCGCACTCCACTTTCGTGGAACCGGATTTTAAGTCCGATGCGTCTGCCTGTTTCGCCACTCGGCCGAAGTGGTGGTCGGGGCGGGATGCTAATGCTTGAACGCGCCATTTTCCATGCCGTTTCATTTCGCACAGACGATTGCCGGCTTGGTGTGATGCTCAAGTCCTGCATCGCAGCTTACCTTGCGGAGTGCCGCTGAGGATGTTCGATCAATCGAGCTTGCCGGTGCAACGGGACTGCATGGCGTTGGCTCATCTGCTAACCTCTCGCAGCGGATGAGACGAAAGACAGGGTCAGCGATCGAACGCGAACCGTGTGTTGGGTTGAGGCGACAACGGGCCGGATTGTTTTGCGGAGCCGGGTTACCGGACACTGCCAGCCGTCTCGCGCCGGTTGGAGTCTGTCAATCCGAGGGAATGAGCAGGCATGCCAATGATCGGACGGTATTGGATCTTGAGCCTTGGCCTCTGCCCCGTCGTGTTCGCCGGGTGTGAGGGGCCATTCGTTGGAGTCGAACCGACCCAAACGAAGGCCGCAGCCCTACCTGAGTCCGTGGCCAAGCTCACGACCACTCCGCCCGTCGTCACGAACAAATCCGTGGCCGATACGGAAGTCCATCGTCCTTCGATATTGCCCGATCGCATCGTGTTGACGTGGACTGGTGATCCCGCGCGATCGCAGGCGGTGACGTGGCGAACCGACACGTCGATCGCAGTCGGTCTCGCCGAGATCGCCGTCGCGGGCGACGACGCCTCATTTACAAAGCGCGCTCGGCAACTGAAGGCCAAGACGGAACCGCTGAAGAGCAACCTGTCGGCCGCCCACTATCACTCGGCCGAGTTCGCCGCGCTCTCCCCCAAAACCAAGTACGCCTACCGCGTCGGCGACGGTGCGAACTGGAGCGAGTGGTTTCACTTCACGACCGCCAGCGATCAGCCCGAACCGTTTTCGTTCGTCTACTTCGGCGACGCTCAGAACGATTTGAAGTCGATGTGGTCGCGAGTCATCCGCGAGGCATTCACCGACGCGCCGAAAGCCCGCTTCCTGCTGCATGCGGGTGATCTCATCAACAGCGCGAACAACGACGGACAGTGGGGCGAATGGTTCGAGGCGGGCGGCTGGCTCAACGGAATGATCCCCAGCGTGCCGACGCCCGGCAATCACGAGTACATCGGGAACTCCGTTCAGACCTCACTCGCCGATGCCACGCTCCCGCTGAACTTGAATCTGACGCCCTCGCTCAGCCAGCATTGGCGACCTCAATTTGCCCTGCCCGAGAACGGCCCGGCGGGTCTCGAAGAGACGGCCTACTTTCTCGATTATCAGGGTGTGCGCATCGTCTCGCTCAACTCGAACGTGATGTACGCCGAGCAGGCGATTTGGCTGGACAAAGTGCTGGCTGACAACCCCGGCCGATGGAGCATTCTCACGTTTCATCACCCGATCTATTCGTCGGCCAAGTCGCGCGACAACGCCAAGCTGCGACAGGCGTGGCAGCCGGTGATTGACAAGCACCAGGTGGACCTCGTGCTGCAAGGCCACGATCACACGTATGCCCGCTCGGGACTGGCGACGGCCGCCACCGTTGACGCCGTGAAAAATGAGCCGGTCGGTGTGACGGGACGCGACGCGGCGGGAACGGTCTACGTGGTCTCGGTCAGTGGCCCGAAGATGTACGACTTGGGCACGCCGCTCCGCACGGAATTCCACCGAGTGGGTGAGGACGTGCAACTCTTTCAGATCATCTCGATCGACGGCAACGAGCTGCACTACGTCGCCCGCACCGCCACCGGCCAGCCCTACGACGGCTTCACGCTGAAGAAGCGGGACGGGCAACCAAACGAACTGATCGAACAAGTCCCCGACACGCCGCAACACCTTCGTCCGGCCAAGCCACCGACCGTTGCCCCTTCCACGGCGACCACAAAGTAAGAACCGATCCGAAAACTACACCAACCCGAAGCGTGAGCGTGGGCGGACGTTTCGAGAACCGTCGGAATCAA
>JAYUFF010000234.1:0-6384 GCA_043738825.1 Schlesneria sp. | reverse complement strand
CACTGCTGCACAACCTGGACACCGGCGAATCCCTGTCGCGCATCCAGCCGAGACTCGTGACGGCCAACGCCTATCTCGGTGCCCAGCCCCTCGCCGAGGCACTGGCCTGCGGGGCCGACATCGTTATCACCGGTCGAGTCGCCGATCCGAGTCTCACCGTGGCGGCGTGTGCTCATTTTCACGCCTGGAAGTGGGACGACTGGGATCGTCTCGCCGGAGCCACCGTCGCCGGACACCTCATTGAATGTGGCACTCAGGTGACGGGCGGCATCTCGACAGACTGGCTCGACCTGCCGGACCTCGACATCGAGCAGATCGGCTTTCCGATCGTTGAAGTGGCTGAAGACGGCAGCTTCATCGTCACGAAGCCGCACGGCACGGGAGGCCGTGTCTGCGAACAGACGGTGAAGGAACAACTCGTCTATGAAATTGGTGATCCCGGCAATTATCTGTCTCCCGACGTGACGGTCTCGTTCCTGTCGTTGCGATTGACCGAGGAGAGTCGCGATCGGATGCGAGTCAGCGGCGTCAGCGGCCGGCCGGCTCCCGCTTCGTTCAAAGTGAGCGCCACCTATCAGGATGGCTTCCGTGCCGCAGGTGAATTGACCATCTACGGAACGAATGCCGTGGCGAAGGCTCGCCGCGCCGGACAGGCGGTTCTGGAACGGCTGCGCCACAATGGCGTGACGTTTCGCGAATCGCTCGTCGAATGTCTCGGTGCCGGCGCGTGCCACCCGCGCGGTCCCGATGACGCGGCAGTGGCCGATCATCGCGAGACCGTGCTCAGAATCGCGGTGGCCGATGACTCGCGCGAGTCGGTCGAGCGATTCAGTTCCGCCCTGATGCCGCTCATCACGGCCGGACCTCCCGGCACGACGGGCTACGCCGCAGGACGCCCGCGCGTCCATCCGGTCTTCCGTTACTGGCCGTGCCTCATCGAACGAGACCGAGTCACGCCGCAGATTGAACTGCTCGCCGGATCAGGCGCGTCCCCGTGGCGGATGCTGCCAGCATCCGAGCTGCCAGCATCCGAACCGACGCTGGCAGCGTCGGCCACGACCGTTACACGTATATCGGCCCCACCTCAAAGCATCCGCGAGGAGGTGGCGACGCGTGCTGCCGATGCGACTCAACAAACAGCGAGGCTGAACGGCATTGCCTTCGCGCGGAGTGGTGACAAGGGAATCCATGCCAATGTCGGAGTGATCGCCCGGCGTCCCGAGGATTTTTCGTTGCTCTGCCGCGAAGCAACCGTCGAACGAGTCGCCGCTCACTTCGGGATTGAGGACGTTCGGAGAGTGCTGCGTTACGAAATGCCAAACCTCGGCGCGGTGAACTTCGTCCTGCACGGCATCCTCGCCAATCCGCTGCGCGTCGATGCTCAAGGCAAGACGCTGGGACAGGTGTTGCTCGATATGCCATTGGATTCAACAAAAATGTAGGGTGCGTGGAGTCTTCGTAACGCACCGCGATCATCGACATCGCTCGGTTGCTGAAAAGGTGCGTTCCGAAGACTCCACGCACCCTACGCGACGCTCATCCCAAGGACACTCTCATGAACGACACTTCGGTACTGCTGGTCGAATCACTCGATGAAGTCACCGCGCTGATCACGCTCAATCGGCCGGAGCGCCGCAATGCGTTGACCATTGAACTGATGGAGGCCCTGTGTGCCGCGCTCGACTCACTGGCCGCCGAACCTCAGCGTCGTCTCGTATTGGTGTGCGGAGCCGGTGCCGGATTCTGCTCGGGGCTGGACCTGCATGAGACGGCCGATGCCGAGGTCGCCGAGCACAGTGCGGACTGGGTCGCGCGCACGTTCAAGACCTTGAAATACAGCCCGCTCGTGACGGTGGCCGTCGCTCACGGAGCGGCCTTCGCGGGAGGAGCGGGCTTGCTGGCGTGCTGTGATTTCGCGGTGGCCTCGGATGACCTGCGGATCGGTTTTCCCGAAGTGCGGCGCGGGCTGATCCCGGCTCTGGTGGCCGCCGTGCTGGAAGACCGGCTGCGCGATGGCGACCTGTACGAGTTGCTTCTGATCGGCGAGCCGATCACTGCCGAACACGCTCGCACGATGGGACTCGTCCACCGCATCGTGCCCGCCGATCGGCTGCTCAATGAGGCACGCTCCCTCGCGGCGACAATTTTGAAGGGTGGTCCGGAGGCGATTCGTCAAACGAAACGCTGGCTCCACGAACTGCGTGCTACGGAGCGATCACAACTTCTCACCCAGGCCCTGAAGGTTCACAAGCGAGTGAGGGAGAGTGAGGAAGCCCAAGAGGGCTTGGAAGCGTTTCTCGAACACCGCGATCCAGACTGGTCGAATTCATAGTCCCGTCCTTCGTATAACCGCGAGGTAGAGTCACAGCCAAAGAATCAGCGGCGGAACCACGGATGGCACAGATTTCACAGATGACATAGATCAGACAAAGACCAAGAATGACTGCTCTTCTCCCGCTTTATCGGCTCTCGCTTTATCCGTGTCATCTGTGAAATCTGTGGTCAAACTCTTGCTTCATGGACTGATCACGGCGGCTGGTTCCGAAATGCGCGGGGAGACAGCATGATGAGATCTGGCAGCACGAAGCCCCGCAATCCAATCTGCTCGACATAGACCAAGGAGGCGTCCCATGACCGGTTCAGCGACATCACCCAAAGAGACGAAGTCGGCGCGGGAACTCGAACGCGACAGGCAGGTTCGTCAGGCCGAAGAGTTGCTCTTCGCTGGTCCGGCTCACCGAAGCGTGGCCAAGGAGTTGTTCCACGGACGGTTTGCCGCCGGACTCGTGCTGCCGTATCCACACTTGTCGGAGGCGGAGCAGTCCAAGGTCGATGCGGCCCTGCGTCAGTTGATGGCGTTTTGCGACGAGCATCTCGATCCCGAGGCCATCGACCGGCAGGCCGATATCCCGCGCAGTGTCATCGACGGGCTGGCTCATCTGGGCGTGCTGGGGATGACGGCGCCCGAGGCCATCGGGGGGCGAGGCTTCTCGCAACTGGCGTACTGTCGGATTCTGGAGGAGCTTGGCGGACGATGCAGTGCGACATCGATATTCGTCAATGCGCATCATTCGATCGGAATGCGGGCGCTG
The DNA here is from genome assembly GCA_043738825.1 of Schlesneria sp. Taxonomy (GTDB): domain Bacteria; phylum Planctomycetota; class Planctomycetia; order Planctomycetales; family Planctomycetaceae; genus Schlesneria. The sequence continues at coordinate 3,292 of JAYUFF010000234.1, read as the reverse complement.
TTGCTGTTCGGGACGGAAGCACAGCAGCAGCACTGGCTGCCCGACATGATCGCCGGACGCAAGTTGGCGGCCTTCGCGCTGACCGAAGTGCAGGCCGGCTCGGACGCCAGCAACGTACAGACGCAGGCGGTGCTGTCGCCGGACGGATCGCATTACGTGCTGAACGGCGAGAAGCGCTACATCACGAACGGCGCGATCGCCGACGTGCTGACGGTGATGGCTCGCACAGCGGTCCCCGGCCGCGCCGAGACGGCGATCACGGCGTTCCTGGTCACACCCGACATGCCCGGCTTCCGCGTGGTCGAACCGCGCATGGAGAAGCTCGGAATTCGTGGCACCGCGACGGCCAAACTGGCTTTCGAGAACATGCCGGTGCCGAAGGAAAACATCCTCGGTCCGCTGGGCAAGGGGTTGAAGGTCGCGTTGACGGTCCTCGACTTCGGCCGCACGACGTTCGGAGCCTGCTGCACTGGCGCGGCAAAGACCAGTTTGCGACTGGCCACCGAGCACGCACGATCGCGAGTCCAATTCGGTCGCAAGCTGGGCGAGTTCCCTCTGGTCCAGCAGAAGTTGGCGCGGATGGCGGCCTGGACCTACGCGATGGAAGCGATGACCAGTGTCACCGCCGGCCTGATCGATCGCGGGCTGGAGGACTACATGCTGGAGACCGCCATGCTGAAGGTCTACAGCACCGAGAGCCTGTGGACGATCGTGAACGACGCCTTCCAGATCTATGGCGGTGCCGCCTACTTCTGCGACCGGCCGCTCGAACGAATGCTGCGCGACGCCCGCATCAACCAAATCGGCGAGGGAGCCAACGAAGTCCTCACCTCCTTCATCGCCCTCGTTGGCATGCGTGAACCGGCCGAGCGTTTGAAGGCCGTTTGGGAGTCCCTTCCCTTCAAGAACTTTTCACTACTCAGCCGCTTCGTCACGGAAGAAGTCTCGCGCCGACTGACTCGTCCTGCGGTGAATGTGACATCGCCCGAGTTGGCCGCGCCCGCAAAGACGCTCGGTCGTTTGATTCGCCAGTTCGGCCTGGCCGTCGAACAGGCTTTGGTACGCCACCGCGAGGAAATCCTCGAACGCCAACTCGTCCAGGAACCGATCGCCGAAGCCGCGATGGAGATTTTTGCTTCTGTCTGCGTCCTCGCGCGTCTGGATGCCACCCCAAGCGAGGCGGCCACAGCGGGCCGGTTGTTCCTCCATCAGTCCGCCCGCCGAATCCGCCAGGCCCTCGCCCGATTGAACGATCACGATCACAGCCTGATTGAAGAAACAGCGCAACAGTTACTCGATCCAGGCCGATGATCAGATGTCAAGCACTTAACTTAAAGTGGCTCTTCGTCAATGATGCGGATTTGATTTCCATCAATCGCATGGTAGCTACTGATGCTCACTGTCGCTCCGTTCTTCTTAAACGTCGCGCCCACCGCCCGAAGGTAATGTTCATGAGGGGCGAACTTTCCAAGTTTCATCAACTGACGCCCGATAGCGGTAAGTGGAAATGCGCTGACCGTAAACGTCTTCATTGGATCGTCGTGCCGAATGATGAGGCACCGCCCATGAGAGAGAATCGCCTTTACAAACTTGTCTTTCTGATCAGAACTAATCATGAAACTCAATCCAATTGATTCCACACCCGAAATAACTCCCAGTTCTTGGAGTTCCAAAAGAGTCGCGAAAGAAATCTCTTCTCTTTCAAGAATATTTTCATTGTCTCTCGCGATGAAGTCGGTGATTACAAATGGGGCCAAACGCTCAATGCTTTTTGCTTCACCTGTCGAGAGGTTTCTGATGAACTCCAACGTTCTACAGGAATAAGCACCAGGCTCCTTCAATTCGCCCGCAAGTAACCGTCCCCACAGTGTCTGAAGCTCATCAGACGAAACAGCCCCGGCATAATCACGCCAACGATAGAGCCAGTCCGCTTCAATTTTCGTTTCAGGAGGAACCTGCGAATCATCTTTCAACTCAGCTTCGGCATAGGTAATGGCCTTAGCTACGTTTACTTCGCGGCGCAACGCATCACCCACGATCGCAGCGGTAGCGATCTCAATTGCGGGTGAACCCTTATGCGTCGGATCAATTAGCTCATTAGTTTGTTGATCGCCGGGCGGCGGAAGAACAAGCGTGTAGCGTGAATCAACCAGCTTCAACCGACCGGCTCGAATGTCCTCCGCCTTTTTTTCGGCGTCAGCTAATGCCACGATCTCAAAGTGCTTTGCCCCGATCTCCAGATGCCTTGCCTCGATGTTTGCCCGAGCATCTCGCTTGATCTGCCAAGGTCGAAGTAATCCTCCGACGCCTCTCTCGGCCAGTGTCTCCCACAACTTCATCAACAATCCTTCACCCGGCCAGTTCATAGTCTCGCCCTTTGACTGAACAAAATTGTTCGCGACGTACACGTTGGATGACACAGGTTGCCGCTTCGGCAACCTGTGTGTCAATCACACAAGAGGTCGCGTGAACACGCCATCGTAAGCTCAGCCCCTTGTCGCTTGCGACCCAGAGGCTCAAGGCCACCTCTGAGCCACCCTACTCGGACAAGGTGAGCTTGGTCGTCATGCCGTTTCGATGGCGGCGACGTCCTGCAAGCCGAGGTCGAGGATTGCCTGTTCGCGGATCTTGAACTTTTGGATCTTGCCTGTGACCGTCGTGGGAAAACTCTCCACGAACTTCACGTAACGTGGCGTTTTGAAGTGGGCCAGGCGTGTGCGGCAGAAGTCGCGAATCTCGTCCTCGGTGACGGTGGCACCGGCTCGAAGTTTCACCCAGGCGGCGACCTCTTCGCCGAACTTGCGGTCGGGGACGCCGACGAGTGGAGAAAGAAATTTCCTTGGCCCGAGAAAATCCTGACAGAACGAGAGAGTGAATGGCTTTCGACAATCCCCAAAGAGCTCGAAGGGCTGCGCATTGAGAGCTGACAAGACGCTCCAGCCGAGTGGTCGCTTCGCGAACAAGCGGCTGAGCTTGGGCTTCATGCCGTTTCGATGGCCGCGACATCCTACAAGCCGAGTATCGATGATCGCCTGTTCGCGGATCTTGAACTTTTGAATCTTGCCCGTGACCGTCGTCGGAAAGCTGTCCACGAACTTCACGTAACGCGGCGTCTTGAAGTGGGCCAGGCGGTCCGGCAGAAGTCGCGAATCTCGTCCTCGGTGACGACGGCGCCGGCTCGAAGTTTCACCCAGGCGGCGGGGTGGCCGGCTACGCCGTTAACCCTTTTTTATGTTGCGTCGCAGTTGTTTTGCCAGTTCGATTTCGGCCTTCGTTGCGTGTCTGATTTGGG
>JAYUFF010000233.1:0-6391 GCA_043738825.1 Schlesneria sp. | reverse complement strand
GATCCACGGGACTCGCCGCGTGGAGACCTGGCGGTCATCGCTGCGAATGATCGCGGCCTCGGTGTCGTCTGCCAGTTTGCTCGTGGCCGCCAGTTTGTCCGTTGTCGCATCGGCCAGCGACCAGAAGACATCAAACGCGGCGGCGAGTCGGCCTGCGGCAATCAGCCGGTCGGCCGACAATTCCTGATGGAGCCGCTTCTCATCGGGAGCCGTCGCCATGCGGCCAAGCTCCGCCAACTCATCCGCGTGCGACTTGGCATCGAGTCGGATGACGGCGGCGAGTGACTCGACGAAAGCCGTGTGATGCCGCACCTTCTCATCGTCAGTCAGCCCTTCCACGGCGATGGCTCGCAGGAGCGGCAGCGCGGCGGCGTGTGCTCGGTTGAGCAGTTGGATTTCGGACTCGCGCAGCAACGCCCACGGGTCGGTCGGGTTGATCGCCTTGCGACGCGCGATCTCGGCGAGCACCGCTTCACGCTGGCCGAAGCCGACCAAACCGTGCGGCCCCAACGCGACCAGCTTGCCTTTGTGCATTGCCAGATTGCCGAGCGGCGGATGCTTGGCGGGAGCGTAAGTTTGCGAGGCGGTCTTGCCGTTCTTGAGGTCGATCGTACGCAGCTCGCCCGTGCTGAGCGGCACGTAGAAGAGGTCTCCCACGGCGAGGCCGCGTCCCGACGGACGCGCTTCGTCGCCGAGTGACGAGGTCCAGATCGGCTTGCCGGTGGCGAGGGCGAACGCGCCGATCTCGCTCCGTCCGACCAGGATCACGCGATCGTCAAAGACGCCCGCCAGATAGAGCCAGCTTTCCTTCGGCTTCTCCCACAGCCGCTTGCCGTCGAGAGCATTCAGCGCGAGGACCACGGCTTCCTCGGGAGGCGTATAAACGACCACGCTGCCGGAGATGATCGGTGCGGAGGGAGACCACTGCGCGGCGAGGTCGCGTTGCTGGACGAGGTGCGTGCCGGGGTCGTGCTCTTGTTGCGCCGAAGGTGGCAGGTAGCGATGAGCCCACAGCACGGACTGCCTCAGCCGATCCACGGCCACCAGCCAGCCGACCGTGGTCGGGCAGACGATGATCCCGCCGTCCGACGCCACCTGCGCGGTGTACCAGCGCCGGCCAATGTCCTGCTCAATCTTGGTGTCCGAGTACGCGATCAGTTGCGACCAGCGCGGCGTTCCGGTCGCACGATCGAGTGACCAGAGGCGAACGTCGTCGCCCTTCCCTGCCACGATGAGCAACTCGTCACCGTCGATGGCCGGCGCGCCGTAAAAGTACGAGCCGGCCAGTGGCAGGTCGAACGGTTCGAGCGATTCGACTCCCCCCACGCTCCACAAGGGACGCCCGGTGCGAAGGTCATACGACACGAGCCGGTTCGTTTTCCACGGGACTCCGTACGGATCCTGCACCTCGCCCGAGCCATCCCAGCCAAAGTGTTGTCCCGGCTGGTTGCGCGAGAGAATCCCGTGGTCCTCAATCACGAAGACCTGTCGTCCGTCGCTGCTGATGAGGTTGTACGTGCCGTCGCGAAACAGCAGGTTCGCCAGCGGATGGTATTCGACCGCCTGGCCCTGATACTCGTTCATATCGACTTGGAACTGATTCATGCGGAACCGCCACGCTTCGCGCGGTTCGACCTGTTGCGGTGGGAGGCCGCCGACGATTCGCTCGGGCGAAACTCCTTCGATGCTCTCCCACAGGGTCTTGCCCGTTTCGAGATCGACGGATCGCACGCCGCGCAGGTCTCGGTACAGAGCCTGGCCGCCGACGACGAGCGGCATCGACGCGAGAATCGGTGCCCGGTCCTGATCGAGCAGGTCTTGCACGATCCAACTGACGCGACGCCGCACCGTGTGACTGGTCGTCAGCGGCACGGACCACAACGGCGAGAGCAGAGGCTCGCCGCCGATCGCCTTCCCCATCCGGGCGACCGTGCCGTAGAGCTGCGTCCAGTCGGCGAGCGACACGACGCGCGTGGGCAGGAACGCGGCGAGACCATTCAACCACGTCGTCGGATTGACGCGACCCGAGCCGAGTTCCACCGACGTTGTCGCGACATCTTTGGGACCGGCCAGCATCGCCAGACTGGCTTCCGAGTTTCCGGCTTGTCGATACGCAAGAGCCGCCTTCAATCGCCAGGCTCCCTCGGTGGCGAAGGCCGCCGGAGAATCGTGGAGATCAGCAAACCAAGCCGCCGCCAACCCGAACTCACCCCGATCGAAATGGAGTGAGCCGAGATAGTTGGCCGCTTCGTAACCCGCCGGTGTGTGAAAGAAGCGGGCCGCCACGTTGACGTAGTCCGCCGAACGGCCGCTCCGTTTGGCGGCGGCCAACATCTGCTGAGCCAGTCCCGAATACTGCGTGCGATAGTCGTCGAGCAACTCGGCCGGAGCCGAGCCAAGCAGTTTGTTCGCGGAGCGTCGCACCGACTGCCAGCGTCCATCAGGCAGCCGATGGAGCGAGTCCTCCGGCAAATCGAGCAGCCGCTGCAACAGTTCCTGTGCGCCTTTCCAGTCCTTGCGTTTGATGGCCGCTTCGGCCGCGCGCAGGGCTTGTTCGACCTTGGCATCGTGCGGCGCGCGGCTGTCGATGAAGTCACGCTCCCCGGTGCGGCTGCCGTCCGGACCATCGCCTCGGTTGACGGGTCTCATCCCGCCCGGAGGACGTGGACCCGGGCCGAAGAATTTTTGGAACAATTGCTGAAGCGGCTTGGGGTTCCCGTCGGCGGGCCTCTGCTCAGCCGCAGGAGCTTCCGCAGCCGGTGCCTTCGCTTCCGCTTGGGCCTCATCAACCTTGAACTGTTTGGGCTTGGGTTTTACTTCGACCGGCTTGGTCTTCTCAACCTGGCAGAACGTGACCGGAACCAGTTCGGTCATGAGTCCGATTGCTGGCGGAGCAGACCTGGTTGGGGATGCCGTTCCCAAACACAAACACATCGCGATCACAGCGGTCTGGCAAGGGCTGGTTCGTGCCGCACCATGCCAATGCAGAGCATCCCGTCGTTCCTTGGTCATGGCGTGATCCTGTGGAGTCGCCTGTGGCGACCGGCCAATTGGTCTGTTGGAACTGGCTCGCGGGAGAGTCCGGCTGCTCGTATCGGCAACTCAGCGTCTCCACACTCTTCCATTTTCGAGGGGGCAGTATATCGGAAGGCCCTCACGACGCCAGAACCGACGGCATTACTTCGATGGTGACGCATCAGTCCGCAAGATCTGTGCAAAGTGAAAAGTGAGCAGCGCCAAGTGCAAAGTGGGGGAGAGGCTGTGACGCTGCCAAACGCAAACAGCCGCCGTGCGGTGTTGTCCGGCTGACGGGACGGCCTTTCATTTTGCACTTGGCACTGCTCACTTTTCACTTTTCACTCAACCCGATGATGTGAATCGTCCCCTTAGAATCGTCTGAAACGTCGGCGGATTCGTTGCAGCCTCTTGGGAGCGTCGCTACACTCCCCGGTCCTCAAAAGGCTTGAGTTTGCGGTGGATGGTGTGAGCGGCGATGGTTCGGCTCCCGTCCCACTCGACTGAGACAGTCTTCCTCGACTGAGCCAGTCTTCAAAATTGCAACGCGAAAGGCGAAGAGCGTCATGTCGAACGAAGCGAAGCTGGTGGTCGAGCCGCGTACCGAACTGGGTTCGGCGAACTGTCGTCGGCTCCGCAAGCGCGGCTTGGTTCCCGGAAATGTCTACGGTCACAATGCTGCTGCGATGGCAGTGGTGGTTGCGGCCGATGTGCTCAATCCCGTCATCAAGTCTGGTTCGCGAGTGGTCGATCTCGAAGTGGCCGGCAAGCACGACAAGGCCGTGATTCGCGACGTGAAGTGGGATGTCTTCGGCCGCTACATCGAGCATTTCGACCTCCTGCGGGTGGACCCGAACGAACGAGTCACGCTCACCGTACCAATCGTCTTGAAAGGGACCGCACCGGGCGTGGTGGGTGGCGGATTGCTCGATCAGCCGATGCACTCGCTGGTCATCGACTGTCTGGCGTATCAAATTCCCGATTCGATCCTGGTGCGTGTTGGCACCTTGCAGATGGGTGAGATGATTCACGTCCGCGATCTGGCCCTGCCGGAAGGCAGTCATCCTCACGCTCAACCTGATGCGATCGTGGTGCATGTTGTAAAGCTTCAGGTTAAAGAGGCCGATTCGGCGATGCCTGGCGTGGCAGAGCCGGAAGTCGTGGGCAAGAAGGCGACCGACGCCGATGCCAAGGATGAAAAGAAGGACGACAAAAAAGACGACAAGAAGAAAAAGTGAGTTGGGATGGAGTGGCGTCTCTGCGGTGCCGTGCCGTGCCGTGCCGCAGAAGCGGGTCACGTTTTGTGGAGCCTGATCCGGTCGGCCGCGCCGGAATTGGTCAGCGTCTGGCAGCGGACTGATCTCGACATCTTCGGAGTTTGCCGATGAAGATCGTCGTGGGGCTGGGCAATCCGGGTGACAAGTACGAAGGGACTCGACACAACGTCGGTTTCGATGTCTTGGCTGAACTCGGTCGCCGTTGGGGGGCAGGCAAACCCAAGGTGCGGTTTGAGGCGGTGGTGGCAGAGATCGCCTGTGGCACTGAGAAACTGCTGCTCGTTGCGCCTCAGACCTTCATGAATCTCAGTGGCCGCAGCGTTCAGCAGTTCGTGCGTTTTTTCCAGGCCGCGCTGACGGATGTCTTGGTGGTGTGTGACGACTTGAACCTGAAGGCCGGTCAACTGCGGTTGCGAGCGTCGGGTTCGGCCGGAGGTCAGAAGGGGCTGCAAAGTATTCTGACGTGCTTGGGAAGCGAAGCCGTCCCTCGGCTGCGACTGGGAATTGGTCGGCCCCCCGCGAATTTCGACGCGGCCGATTATGTGCTGAGTCGGTTTCGCAAAGACGAGTTGGATCAGATGGATGGTGCGATTGTTCGAGCGGCCTCGGCGGTCGAGGTTTGGGCGCGAGAGGGCCTCGCGAATGCGATGAATCAGTTCAATGGCGAGGTGGACGGCGGGTCAGAGGCGACGACCGTTTCCTGATGGGCCAGAGATTCTGTGATTAGTGAGTGACTGGCTTGCGAGACAGTGATCGCGCAACGATGCTCTTCAACCGAGAATGCGGTCAAGTCTCGAGCTGGTTGCAAATCGCCGCGAATCCGTTACAAAGTTGTCCCTTTCCAAGGGTGATTTCCAGCGGACTATTCCGCCGGGTGCGTGCTTGAGTTCAAAGTTTTCAACCGTGGTGTATCCCAGCGAAACAAGTTCTCCAATGGGCTGAGCGAGCCGGAACAGATGCTGGTCAGCACGGTCTGGTCAATGCAGTCGATATCAGCGCAGTGAGCGGCAATTCTCGAAGGGGTTTCATTTTGTCAGAGTATACGTACGAGGGGATGTTCCTCCTGGACAGCAACCGGTTCGCAGCCGATGCCGAAGGAACGCAGCAAGCCGTTCGTGGCATCCTGGATCGCGTCGGTGCGAAGATTGTGGCGTCCCGACCCTGGCAGGATGGCAAGCTCTGCTATCCCATTCGCAAGCAGCGGAAGGGCCTGTATTACCTGACCTGCTTCACGATGGAGGGCGGGCAAATGGCCGAGTTGAATCGGCTCTGCAAGCTGAATGACACCATCCTCCGCCAGTTGGTGATTCGCCATCCGAAAGTCATCTTCGACGCGATGGTCGATGCCCTGACCTCGCACGATGGTGCCCTGCACAGTCCCGAACAACGACCCGATCCGCGCGATCCTCGTTCGGGTGGCTACGGAGAGAAAGAGCAAGCCCCCGAGGGCTTCGACGATAAACGCTGATTGAATGTTCTCGCGCGGCTGATCGGGCTTTGGGTGATTCGGCCGCACTGCCGAAAATGGTCTGTTTCTAGTCGGCCTCGAAAGGAGCCATGTAATGGCGAGTTTCAACAAGGTCATTTTGGTTGGCAATCTGACGCGCGATCCCCAGGTCAAGTACACGACCGGTGGGACAGCGGTTGCCGAGTTGGGGATGGCTGTTAGTCGGCAGTGGTTTGACAAACAGTCCAACACGAAAAAAGAAGAGACGACGTTTGTGGACGTGACCCTGTGGGGCCGCACGGCGGAAGTCGCGGGTGAATATCTGGCGAAGGGCAAGCAGGTCTTGATCGAAGGCCGACTGCAACTCGACACGTGGGATGATCGAGAAACCGGTCAAAAACGCAGCAAACTCAAAGTGGTTGGCGAGAACATGACGATGCTGGGCAGCCGCAGCGATGGTGGTGGAGGCGGATCGGGAGGTCGTGCTCCGGCAGCGGCCACTCGGGATCAGGGTGGGAGTGATCGAGATCAGGGGGGGGGCGATCATGGTGGTTTTTCCCAGGAGGCCGACAACTCTCCAAGCTACGAAGACACATCGAGCGGTCCCGCGAGTGGCCCGCCGAGCGACGAGGTTCCGTTCTGACGATTTGGT
>JAYUFF010000232.1:0-6394 GCA_043738825.1 Schlesneria sp. | reverse complement strand
CCGTGACCGTGGCACCCCCATTTGAAAAAGGCGATGGCCCTGCGAACTCGCCGCCGCCGATTGAGAGACTTCACCGCAGCCAGTACGATGCGTTCGCTTGCGATCTGCGGTTCGACACACGGTTTCCACGAAGCAGACAGGAGAATTCGGCCATGTTCGATGGACGTCACCCCACGATTCTGTTGTTCGGTGCGCCGGGAGTCGGCAAGGGAACTCAAGGGATGATCCTCGGACAGATTCCCGGTTTCTGTCACCTGTCGTGCGGCGATGTTTTTCGTTCGTTGAACATCAGCTCGCCCGAAGGCCGCGAGATCTACCAGTTCAGTTCGCGCGGGCAACTCGTTCCCGACGAATTGACCGTCAAGATCTGGAAGAAGTCGCTGTTGGGCCACATCGCGATCTCACGCTACAAGCCGCCGGATGAGATGCTGGTGCTCGACGGCATCCCCCGCAATCCCAATCAGATTGAGTTGTTGAAGGACACCATCAACGTTCTGCACATCATCCACCTCGTCTGCGCCGACGTTGACAAAATGGTCGATCGAATCAAACGCCGGGCCATCCGCGAGAACCGGGCCGACGATGCGAACGAAGACGTGATCCTCGCCCGGTTCGATGTTTATCGCCGCGAGTCGGAACCGGTCATCAACGCCTACCCCGCAGAGATCATCTCGCAAGTCGATGCCATGGACTCTCCGCCGGAAGTACTCGTCAACATCCTGCAACGATTGATCCCGGTTCGAAATCAATGGCTGCAAAGCCTGCCAGACGAACCGTTCTGACGCCGACCCAGAATGATGCAGCAGCCCGGTCATACCAACCCGAAGCGTGAGCGAGGAACTGCGGCCCGGTTCCCTCGCTCACGCTTCGGGTTGGTATGACTAAAACAATTGGTGCCGCCGCAAAGCATCCTTTGCCACAGCCAGACTGTGGTCATTTGCCTTCCGTACTCCAGCGCTGATGAAGTTCATCCAGCAAGAGCCCCGCCTCACTGCGAATGCTGGCATCGGTCGCGAAGTATTTCACGCGGACCAGTGCCGGTTCGGCAAGGCGACCCAATTGAGCCAGAGCCTCGGGCGACTTCGGCAAGATGGCGGCTTCCGCCTTGGTCTCAACGGCTTCACCCTTCTCTAGGGCCGCGCGCCGCGCGGCTTCTTGTGCGGCGGTTTTTCGGCGATGTTCGGCGCTCTGTTGGACGAGTTGCGCCACATGGGTTTCAGCTTCGGGCGTCATGATCTCCAGACGACCGACCATGACTCGGACGACCTTGTCGGGTCGGGGCTGAATCGTCAGCGGCAGCAATTCGTCGGTCAGCCGTTCGGGCAGCAGATAGAACAGTCGCGTTCCCTCCTCTTGAAACCACGAATCGCGCCACGTCTTGACCATCGCCCGCGCTTCCTTCTCAAACAGATTTTCGGCGACGAGGGCCTTCACCACCGCCTCCGACAATTCATCAATGGATGCGACGGACGCCGACTGCTCCAACGCCAGACGACCTTCGGCGGCAATCGCGTCGTACTGGCTGAAGCGCACCTGGTCTCCATGCACCGTGACGAGGAACAGCGAGCGAATCAGATCGGGGCCGGTGTTCGACAACTCGAATCGGCCAGATGTCTGCGCCGTGACCTGGAGTGGCAGCGGGAAATTGCCGAGTCCGCGATAGAAGAGGAACTTCTCGAAGAAGTCCCCCGAGGGAGTGTATTCCCGATCCTTGCTGGCGGAACGACGCACGTGAACCAGCGCCGAGTCGGTTTCGCGCGCGAAGGCGTAATGAGGGTGGGTGTTGCTGTCGGGCACGATTGTGCGCAGCGTGTGCTCGTGAATGCGGTCGGCCAGTCCGGGGGTGCTGACTTGCGGTCGCAGTTGGCTCGTCGGAATCAGGGTGACTCGCCCCCAATCGAGTTCCGAATTCTCAATGGCCGCTCGCTTGCTCCAATCAAAGTCGGGTTTCATCGACGCGACCGGCGGATAGAACTCGGTGAGCAATCCTTTCGGGAAGCCAACCTTCACACTCACGTCTCGTTCGCGGCCGGTGTAGAAATAGGTCACCGGTGTTTCCATCCGTTGGAATGACCGGAAGGACCATTTGCTGAACAGATTCGGTGCCCGTCCCGCCTGCAACGCACGGTTGATGACGAAGTCAGGCAGGTCATTATCGACCAGCGGCCGAAATTCCAATCGCACTCCGTCCGCACCCGAGATGCTCGTAAACGTCCCCCATTCATGCACGACGAACTCGTCGGGAGGCACATTCGGTGTGGACGAACTCTTGTCCGAAGGCACATTGCAGAACACCGCCGAAGCCAGGCCGGCGACGACGAACAGCGACAGGACGATGCGCATGATGGACTCCTTGTGCGTGAGAGGTGTGAATTGTCATCCTCTATCAAGTCGAGTGAGCCGGACAATCCAATATCACTTCGAGATTCTTTTGATTATTTCTCGGCAAACGATATTGGATCGCGGCGATCGCTCGACTAAGAAGTGTGGTCAGCGATGCGGCACGGCAGGTGAGGCATCCGTCGGGAGGTTCCATGACTGACGGCGAGTGGGTTCGCCGGGCGTTGAACGGTGATGCGGCCGCCTATGGCGAGCTGGCAGCGCGCTGGTCCGCGCGCGTGCTGGCGTTTTGTCACGCGCGGTGCGGCAGTCGGCATGTGGCGGAAGACCTGGCGCAGGAGACCCTGCTGCGCGGGCTTCGAGGACTGGCGACGCTGGAGTCTCCCGAACACTTCGGCCCGTGGTTGCGAGGCATCGCGCAGCGCGTGTACCTCGATTGGCGCAAAGCCAAGCAGACCTCACAGATCCCATTTTCGGCCCTCAGACGAGACGGGCCTTGGGATGATTTGCTGGCATCCGACGCCGATGCGACCGTGTGCGACGTGGACCAGACCGACGAAGTCCGGCGGCTGATGCGGGAGGTCGAGGCGCTGGATGAGGATTATCGCGAAGTGGTGCTGCTGTACTACTCTCACGATCTGACCTATGCCGAACTGGCCGATTTGCTGGGTGTCTCGCCGGCCACGATCAACATGCGACTGACCAAGGGGCGCGCGGCACTTCGCGAGCGACTGTTACCGCCGCAAGAGGTCGAAGGTGAGACCGCCCCTCAAGGAAATCGAAGCCCCATCCTCAGCGCGGCGCAAACGCCGCCCGCTCGGAGTTGACGCCGATGGACTGCCACGATGTCCGATCGCAACTGCCCGCCTGGCTCGACGACGAACTCAACGTCGATGCTCGCGATCCGCTCCAAGCGCATCTCGAAACTTGTCCGAGTTGTCGTGCTGATGCGGAATCGCTTCAAAGTCTGGATGCCGACTTGGCACGAGCCTTCCGTCCGCAGCGCGAAGCTGCGGCACGCATTGCCGATCGAGTTGCGGAGGCCTTGCAGCGCGAACCGCCGCATACCCAATCCGCCGTCGCAAACGCGGCGCGTTCGAGAACCGTTCTGTCTCAGTGGACCTTCTTCTTCATGGCTGCTGCGGCTGGATTCTTGCTGGCCTTGTTGATCTTTCCTCCCTCACCGCGACAGATCGCTCAACCCGACAACAATGCTCGCCACGTTTCGCCAAGCGCGGAACCGTCTCTCGCACGGCTGGTCGTCAGTACGGGAGACATCGAAGTGCGCCCGCCCGGTGAGACTGACTGGGCCGTGGTGTCCGGGTCGGATCGTTTCCGGTGTCCTTCCGATACGGAAGTCCGCACCGGCGTGGGAGTCTGCTGCGAACTGGAGACCGTCGATCTCTGCACGATTCGATTGAACGAAGGGACCGAACTGACCGTCCGCTCGCGCAGTGAAATCGAACTGCGCGCGGGGCAGATCTGGTGCAGTTCGCCCTCGGAAATGTCGCTGCATGTGATCTCGACGGCTCTGACGAAGCCGCTCGTTTCCGACAATCCGTCGCCGTGGAGTTGTGTCTGTCCCTCGAATGCGTCACTGCTGAGCGAAGTCGATTCTGAGGGCGGATGCCGCATCTTCACCGCGAGTGGCGAGATCGACGTGACGATGGGATCCGAACAGCAGCGACTGAAACAGGGTCAAGTGGCGCGAATCTCCGGCGGACGACTGGTCATCGAGGCACATCATGCCGACGCGCTGCTCTCGACCAGCTGGATGCACTCGTTGCTCATGCGGAAGGGGCACACGAGCGGGGAACTCGGCGATCGCGTGAACCGTCTGCTGGCGAGCGTCGGTCGGTCGAAGCTCGACAATCTGTACGAGGACGAAATCCGCAGCCTGGGTGAGCATTGCGTCCTGCCGCTGTTGCGGTATGTCCAGTCACCGCTGTCATTGGAGGATTCACAGAGGCGACACCGGGCGATGCTGATTCTGACGGATGTCGCTCCCACGTGGGCTGTCGGTGAACTGATCGGATTGCTCGCCGACGAAGACTCACTGGTCCGCATGCAAGCCGCGACGGCATTGCAACGACTCACGCGGCAGACACAAGGCCGCGCTCCAGCGGACTGGTCGGCACCACTGTCGGAGTGTGAGGCAACTCTCGGGGCATGGCGACAGTGGTGGCAGGCCAATGCCTCCCGCTACCCGCCTCCCGATGCAAGGCCAGCGCCCGCATCGTCGCCCAAAGCGTGAAGCAGAGTGTGGTGGTAAGGCCGATCGGTCCGGCGACGAGAGCGCATTCGCACGTGGCTCATGAACGCAAACAGCCCGCGAGCCGAAGCTCGCGGGCTGTGAGTTCATCGTCCGTGACGCCGTTCGAGGGGAACGGCCTCCATCGGACTTCGATTAGTACATGTCGTGATCGCCGCCACCCTTCTTGGGTTCGTCCTTGGGCTTCTCGGCGATCAGGGCCTGACTGGTGAGCAGCAGCGTCGAAACGCTGGCCGCATTTTGCAGGGCACTGCGAGTCACCTTGCAGGGATCGATGATCCCGGCCTTGACCAGGTCTTCGTACTTGCCCGTCTGGGCGTTGTAGCCGAAGTTGTCCTTGTTTTCGGCCACCTTTTCGCAGATGACGGCACCATCGACACCGGCGTTGTCGGCGATCTGAGTCAGCGGAGCGCGGCAGGACCGGACGATGATGTTGAAGCCGGTTGTTTCGTCCTCGTTCAAGCCGGTTGGCTTGAGACCGAGCGCTGCTCGCAGCAACGCCACACCACCGCCGGGCAGAATGCCCTCTTCGACAGCAGCACGAGTTGCGTAAAGAGCGTCTTCGACGCGAGCCTTCTTCTCTTTCATCTCACTCTCGGTCGCGGCACCGACGTTGATCTGTGCCACGCCACCGGACAGCTTCGCGACGCGTTCTTCGAGCTTCTCGCGATCGTAGTCACTGGACGAGTTGGCTAGTTCGCGACGAATCTGCTCGATGCGGGACTTGATGTCGCTGGTCTTGCCGTGACCTTCGATGATCGTCGTGTTGTCCTTGTCAATCACGATCCGCTTCGCGCGGCCGAGATCCGACAACTGAACATTCTCGAGCTGGATGCCCAAGTCCTCGAAAATGGCCTGTCCGCCGACCATGATCGCCAGGTCTTGCAGCATCGCCTTACGACGATCACCGTAACCGGGAGCCTTCACGGCCGAGATCTTGAACGTGCCACGCAGCTTATTGATGACGAGCGTCGCGAGGGCTTCCCCTTCGACTTCCTCCGCCACGATCAACAGTGGCTTGCCGCTGTTGACGACCTTCTCGAGGACCGGAACCAGATCCTTGATGTTGCTGATCTTCTTTTCATGGATCAGCACGTAGGCGTCTTCGAGAACGCACTCCATCGACGTTGGATCGGTGACGAAGTACGGCGACAGATAGCCGCGATCGAACTGCATCCCTTCAACGACTTGGAAGTCAGTCTTGAGCGACTTGCCTTCCTCGACCGTGATGACGCCGTCCTTGCCGACTTGCTCCATCGCGTCGGAGAGGATTTGGCCAATCTCGGTATCGCCGTTCGAGGCGACTGTGCCGACCTGAGCGATCGACTTCTTGTTCTTGCACTCGACGGCCATGCCCTTGAGCTTGGCGACGATCTGCTCGACAGCCTTGTCCATGCCGCGCTTCATGTCGATCGGGTTGACCCCGGCGACGACGGCCTTCAGGCCCTCAACGTAGATCGCTTCGGCGAGCACGGTCGCGGTCGTGGTGCCGTCACCGGCGATGTCAGAGGTCTTGCTCGCGACTTCGCGCACCATGCGGGCACCCATGTCCTCGAACTTGTCCGGCAGTTCGATTTCGCGGGCGACGGTCACGCCGTCCTTGGTCACGGTGGGCGAGCCAAAGCTCTTCTCGATGATGACGTTGCGACCGCGTGGGCCGAGCGTGACGCGAACGGTCCGCGCCAGCTTCTGCACACCGCGCTTCATCGCTTCCTGCGCTTCTTGATCGAAGGCGATAATCTTGGGCATGTCGAACTGCTCCTTACGGGATGACTGTCAGAG
>JAYUFF010000231.1:0-2427 GCA_043738825.1 Schlesneria sp. | reverse complement strand
CCGAGAACAGCACCGCCAGAATCTCGTCCTTGCTCCAGAAGCCCGACAGCAGCGGGAAACCGGCGAGGGCCAGTGCTCCGGCGAGGAACGTGATGTGCGTGATCGGCAGCGCCTTGCGCAAGCCGCCGAACCGCCGCATGTCGATCACGTCACCCATCGAGTGCATCACCGAACCGGCCGACAGGAACAGAACCGCCTTGAAGAAAGCGTGAGTGAACATGTGAAACATCGCAAACGTCACGGCATGCGTGGCGAGATCCTTCCCCGCACCGGCCGCTCCCAGCGACATGAACATGTAGCCGAGCTGGCTGACCGTGGAGTAGGCCAGCACCCGCTTGAGGTCGTACTGCGTGAGAGCCGTGATCGCCGCAATGAGTGCCGTCGCCGCACCGATTCCCGCCACGAACATCTGCGCCGTCGGAGCATGCACAAAAAATGGCGTGCAGCGTGCCACGAGGTACACGCCCGCCGTGACCATCGTTGCCGCGTGAATGAGGGCGGAGACCGGCGTCGGACCCTCCATCGCGTCCGGCAGCCAGACGTGCAGCGGGAACTGAGCCGACTTGCCCATCGCGCCCACGAACAGCAGGAGGCAAATCGTCGTCAAAATCGCGGGATCCTGAGTCGCCACGTCCTGAATCATTCTCGGACTGCCAAACAACGCCTCGAAGTCGAGCGTCCCGAACGTGGTCCAGATCATGAACACACCGAGGATGAACCCGAAGTCACCGATGCGGTTGACCACGAACGCCTTCTTGGCCGCCGCCGCCGCACTCGGCTTCTGGAACCAGAAGCCGATCAGCAGATAGCTGCATAGACCAACCGCCTCCCAGAACACAAACATCAACAGGAAGTTCCCGGCCAGCACCAGCATGCACATTGAAAACACAAACAGCGAGATCGACGCGAAGAAGCGCGGATACCCCGGATCACCCTGCATGTAGCCGCTGGCGAACACCGCGACCAACAGACTGACCGAAGTCACCATCACGAGCATCAGCGCCGTCATCGCATCGGCCCGCAGCACGAAAGAGACGGTGAGCGTCCCGGCCTTGATCCAGTTGTACGCCGTCTCAATGTTCTCAGGGTATGTGATCGCATGCGACGCCACGGCATGCTCACCATGCTCTCCCGTCGAGCCGAATCCGCCCGGCACGACGCTCGTCAGCAGATAAACCGCCGCCGCGAACGACACCGCCAACGCCAACACCACGGGACGGTGGGCGTACTGACGACGGAATGCGAGTCCGAAAAGCGCGATCCACAGACACGCCACCAGCGGCGCGAGCGGGATCAACCAGAGAACATCGTTCGGTTTGAACCAATCGAACACGGGATCAATCTCTTTCTTCGTTCAGTCAGTTTGAAAATCAGGAGGCAATTCAACCACGGATTACACCGATGTCACGGATAAGAAGTCGATCAAGCGACCTGTCCGGTCTCCTCGCCCCGGCTCTGCGGGGGAGAGGGGGTCTTTCTCTTACCACTACTTCCTCATCTCTTACTCTTATCAGTGCCCATCAGTGTTATCTGTGGTCAAACCTCTTCATTCTTCTTCAAGTCTTCGTCGTCGGCAACTTCGGCGCACGACCGGCCGGAGTCAGGTGCGGGAAGTCCGCATTCGGGTCAATCACCTTCGCCGGTGCCGACTGCGGTGGCCCGCCCGACAAGACGGGCAGGTCGTCCTCACCGAGGTTGCCCCACAGGAACACGTCCAGCGACTTGCGGCGTTGGTACAGGGTCAGAAACAGCGACAGAGCCAGCCCGGCTTCGCAGGCCGCGATCGTCAGCACGAAAATCGTGAAGACCTGTCCCTGCGGGTTGCCGTGATATTTTCCAAACGCCGTGAGGTTGACCGACACTCCATGCAGCATCAATTCGGCCGACAGCATGATCAGGATCAGATTGCGGCGCGTGAGAAAGCCGATCACTCCCAATGCGAAGAGGATGGCTCCGACGATCAACTGGCTTTCGAGGGCGGTGGCAGTCATAGGTGTCCTTGAGACCTCCTCGGCGCAATCGCGATCGCGCCAATCGTCGCGACGAGTAGCACGGTCCCCGCCAATTCGACGGCGTACAAATAATCGGTGAACAGCGAACGGCCGAGCACTCGCAGCGAACCGATCTCGCGCGGATTACTCGCTGGCGGCTGACTGAGCACGTTGGCCTGAACTCCTTCGGGCAGGGTCATAAACTGGCCATGCTTGACAACATCGGTCGCCTTCCCATCAATGCCTCCCCATTCCTGAAGCGAGAAGAGCAACGCGCCCAGCAGCACGAAGGACAACAGGCTGGCCACTCCCGGCTGGAAGGCCTGCCGGTCGTAGTTGGCCGATCCGGCCTGTTGAGCCAGCATGATGACGAACAGGAACGTGACGATGATCGCTCCGGCATAGACGATGATCGTGGCCGCCGCGAGGAACGGAG
>JAYUFF010000230.1:0-6402 GCA_043738825.1 Schlesneria sp. | reverse complement strand
TCTTGCACGGTCTTCGTTTGTGACGTTGGTGGAGCGGGCTTGAGTACGCCCGACTCACCGGGCCGTTTGCCGCTGCGATCTTCGATGACCACTCGCACCCGGACCTTCTTGCCCGCCGCCCCGACTGCGCGGAGTTTGGCTTTGACCGGGACGCGATTCTTTTCAAACACCACTTCGGGCACGACGAGGTCTTCGATCGCGAGGTCAAGCGATGCTGTTGAGAGCGACGACGCTCCGTAGCCGACCGCGTAGATCGCCACCTGCGCATCGGCCAGCTTGCGTGCAGCGGTGAGCGGATCGGCGTCGAACGGCGGCATCGCCCGATGCGCCCCGTCGGTCATCAGCATCACACCGAGCGTTCGTCGGTCACGCACTTCGCGCAGCACGTCGTCGAGCACCTTCCCGAACGCCGTCTGATCTCCCGCTCCCTCTTTGAGAGCCGGATCGAACGGAGAGAGTTCTCGCGCGAAGTCGAACTGCCGGACTTCGACCTGCTTGCCGAACTCCTTCCAGCGTGGCTGATACTTTTCGAGATCGGCCCGGATCGCCTGGAAGCGGCTGGTCTTGTTGGGCATGTCGGCCGTGTTCATGCTCCGGCTGACATCGGCCAGCACGAGCAACTGCACCGGCGTCTCATCGGTCTCCGACTTTTGCAGAGCCGGGCGAAACATGGCGAAGATCAGCGCGAGGACCGACAGCAACCGCAGCCCCAGCAGCACCCGAGCCGTCCGCGTGGGCAAGGCCCTCAATTGCGAGCGGTATGTCGCCACGACGAGCACTGTCAGCCCGACACTCGTCAGCACAACGACCGGCCACGACCAGATGGGTTCGATGCTCAGCGACATTTGCAGGAAGTCTCAAGTGTCAAATCCGAAACCCCAAACGAATCTCAAATCCCAAAGTCCGAAATCCCCATCATTCCGACTGCAGACCGGCAGCGCCGGCGTTGCCGGTCGCGTTCAGGAATGCGAGGGACGCCTGAGACGGTTGGATTTGAAACGCCGGTTTCTATCGGATGCGACCCCGATTAGGAATGGAGCCTGAATCACTTCCAGACCTCCACGCCTGTTCGCGCACCTGGCCAATCCAGACAACAGCGTGGGGTGAGGGGGCAAGGAAGTATCTCAGTCCACCGCCGTTCATCCATGAGCGGCTGCACCCGTGGGATCGAGTGGCCACTGCACACGGGGCCATCGCCTTTTTCAAATGGGGTGCCACGGTCACGGGGCTTCGACGTGGCCGTGCGAGGGTGCGAAGGCTGATTCCCCGTCTCACGGCCACGTCGAAGCTCCGTGACCGTGGCACTCCATCACCCAGATTCAACAAGGCGATGGCCCTGCACTGCACACGGTTGCGACACAGTGGACACTGCGGCAGACTGTCGCTCGTGATTGGCTTCGGCGTTTGTCTGAGATCGTCCACTCGTTTCCAAGGACTCCTGAATGACGAGCTTGCCTGTGGCGGTTGTCCGTTGCGCGAGGGGACTTGGAATTCTCATCGTCCTCTGTGGGATGAGTTCTGATGGCGCGACGGGAGCCGAGTCGGCACAGTCTCTTCGAGCGGGGGCCTTCGCGCAGGACATCACGCCGCCCGAGTTCCCGATCTCCGTCAACGGCAACATGGCCGATTCACTCGCGACGACCGCTCACGATCCGATCCACGCGCGGTGCCTCGTGCTGGCCAACGGTGAGACCACGCTGGCGATCGTCGTGTGCGACAGTTGCATGCTCCCCCGCGAACTGCTGGACGACGCGAAGTTGCTCGCCTGCAAGAAGACTGGAATTCCTACGTCACACATCTTGATCTCGGCCACGCACTCGCACTCCTGCCCCACATCAACCGCCGTGTTTCAGAGTGATCCCGACGAAAAGTACATTCGCTGGCTGCCCGAACAGATCGCGAAGGGGATCGAGCAGGCGTACACACAACTCGAACCGGCCCGCGTCGGCTGGGCCGCGATTGACGAGCCGTCTCAGATTTACAATCGTCGTTGGCTGCTGAGGCCGGGCGAAACGAACGAAGACCCGTTCGGTGGCCGCACCGATCGAGCGGTGATGAACCCCGGTTACAGCAATCCGAAGATGGATCGTCAGGCGGGACCGATTGATCCGCAGATCTCGTTACTGGCGGTGCAGTCTCGCGCAGGACGACCGATCGCCGTGCTGGCGAATTACTCGCTGCACTACGTCGGCGGCGTCGGTGGAGCCGTGATCTCGGCCGACTATTTCGGTGAGTTCTGTTCTCGCATCGCGCGTCATGTCGGTGCCACCGAAGTCAAACCGGCCTTCGTTGGGATCCTGTCCAACGGCACGAGTGCCGACGTGAACAACGTCAACTTCAGCCTCAAGCTCGGCGCGCAGCGGCAGCCTTACGAACAGATGAGCTTCGTGGCCGAAGTCGTCGCCGGTGCCGCCGCTCGGGCCTACGACGACATCGAGTACCATGCTGAACTGCCGCTGAAGATGAGTGAGTCCGAAGTCGAACTCGGCGTGCGCAGGCCCTCGGCCGAGGAGGCCGCTGCCGCCGAGATGCGACTCGCCGCCGTCACCGATCGCCCGCTGCGAGGGATGCCGCTGGTCTACTCGCGCGAGACGGTCCTGATGTCGAAGTACCCGGCGACCGTGAAGGCCAAGCTGCAAGCGATCCGGATCGGACAACTCGGCATCGTGTCGAGTCCCTGCGAGACCTTCACCGAAACGGGACTGGCCTTGAAAAAGGAAAGCCCACTCCCCGCGACATTCACCATCGAACTGGCAAACGGCTACAACGGCTACCTCCCCACGCCCGAACAGCATCAGTTGGGGGGCTACGAGACCTGGCGAGCGCGTTCGAGTTACCTGGCCACCGACGCCGAGCCGAAGATCCGCTCGGCGTTGCTCGGCCTGTTGAAGGTCGTGGCGGAATGAGTGGCAGACAAAATTCATTGAGCAACGGAGCAAGCGTCTTTACGTTTAGCCTCAACGCCAACGGCGTGAGCGTAAGTACACTGATACCTGCTTTGCGCTCACGCCGTTGGCGTTGAGGCGAAACGCAAGGCAAAGCCAAACTACATTAGGAAGGGATGCCGCGATGAAGCGCGTGTTGTCGC
The DNA here is from genome assembly GCA_043738825.1 of Schlesneria sp. Lineage (GTDB taxonomy): Bacteria > Planctomycetota > Planctomycetia > Planctomycetales > Planctomycetaceae > Schlesneria. Next base: position 3,314 of record JAYUFF010000230.1, on the reverse strand, counting down.
TGATACTGGCGGGGGGCAAGGGGACGCGGCTGGATCCGCTGACGCGCGATCGGGCCAAGCCCGCCGTGTCGTTTGGTGGTGCGTATCGCATCATCGACTTCACGCTCTCGAACTGCATCAACAGCGGCCTGCGAAAGGTGCTGGTCCTGACGCAATACAAAGCGGCGAGCTTGGACCGGCACATCAATCTCGGCTGGCGGTTCCTCTGCCGCGAACTGGACGAGTTCATCGATCTCCTCCCCCCGCAGCAGCGGCTGCATGAAGACTGGTACAAGGGGACGGCGGACGCCGTTTACCAGAACATCTACTCCATCGAGCAATGCCGGTCGGACCACCTGCTGATTCTGGCGGGCGATCACATTTACAAGATGGACTACGATGAACTGGTTCGCGATCACATCGAATCGGGCGCCGTGCTGACCATCGGTTGCATCCCGTGCTCGCTGGAAGAGGGAACCGGGTTCGGCGTCATGCAGATCGACTCGAACCGTCGGATCGTCGAGTTTCAGGAGAAGCCGGCCCAACCCAAGCCGATGCCCGACGACCCGACGCGGTGCCTGGCCTCGATGGGCATCTACGTCTTCAACACGCACTTTCTGTTTGACCGATTGATCACGGATGCCTCCGATCCGAACAGTGCCCACGACTTCGGCAAAAACATCATCCCGGCACTGATCGACTCGCACCTGGTGCGGGCCTTTCCGTTCCGCGACAAGAACACGGGAGACAGCCATTACTGGCGCGATGTCGGGACGCTCGACGCCATCTACGAAGCCAACATGGACCTCGTGGCGGTCGATCCGGAACTCAACCTCTACGACAGTTCCTGGCCGCTGCGCAGCTATCAGCCGCACTACCCGCCGCCGAAATTCGTGTTCGCACAGATGTCGGAGCCGAATCCGCGCGTGGGCCACGCCCTCGACAGCCTCGTCTGTTCTGGCAGCATCATCTCGGGTGGGACAGTGCGGCGATCCGTACTCGGGTACAACGTCCGCGTCCACAGTTATGCCAGCGTCGAAGATTCGATCCTGTTCGACGGCGTCGATATTGGCCGGAAGGCTCGCGTCCGCAAGGCCATCATCGACAAACGGGTCCGCATCCCCGCGGGAGCGAGTATTGGCTTCGACCCCGACGAAGATCGCGCCCGCGGCTACGTTGTCACCGACTCGGGCATCGTCGTGATCGGCAAGAGCGACGAGTGATCGACAAGACGTGGGTCGCGACTGTACGCACCAAATGTGACTCGTTCGGGGTTCAGTCTTCGACGCAAATGCAGCGTCCGTAGATTCCGTTGGCTCCAACCCAGCCGTTGATTCTGCCTCGGTTGTTGCCAATCTGGAATCGCTCGCCTTGGATGGCCCTCACAAGATGGAGGTACTGCGACCCGTTGACCTTGCACAGCACAATATCACCAACGGTGAGCGTCGTGGGATCGACCGGCTCGACGGTACAGAGTTGTCCCGACTCGATTTTTCCTTTCATCGAATGACCGCGCGGCCGAAATGAAACTGTTTCACCAGCCTGTAGTTTCGCGATGTAGGGCGTGGCCCATCCCATCCAAGTCTCCCGTCGTGCTTCAATCGACTTCGATCGCTGATACAGACCACCAACCGCTTGCGCATTCGCCACAACTACATTTGTTCGGCGACACCAATACCGAGCAACTCCAAGCCCTGCTTCATCACGCGGGCGGTGGCGTCGCAGAGGAGCAGGCGGCTGCTGCGCAGTGACTCATCCGGTTCCCTGAGCACGACGCACTGATCGTAGAACCGGGCGAAGACGTTGGCCGTCTCGTACAGGTACTGCGTCAGCAGGTTCGGTCGATAGTCGGTCACGACATCGCTCAGAGCCTCGGCGAACCGGTTCAGTTGCAGGGCGAGCGACCGCTCCTGCGGAGTCGTCAACAGGATCGAGTGACCGGCGTTGCGGAGGCTGACCGCATCGACTTCGCCCTTGCGCAGGATGCCGCAGACTCGGGCGTAGGCGTACTGAATGTAGGTCGCCGTGTCGCCGGTCGTCGCCAGCATCTTGTCCCAACTGAAGACGTAGTCGCTGTCGCGGTTGTGGTGCAGATCGACATAGATGATTGCCCCCATCCCAACCAACTCCGCAACCTTGGCTCGTTCATCGTCGCTCAGATGCGAACTGTTTTCATCGACGATCTTTCTCGCGTTTTGAATCGCCTCGTCGAGCAGGCTCTCCAATCCAATGGTGTCTCCCGAGCGAGTCTTGTACGGGCGACGATCCTCGCCGAGCACCGTGCCGAAACTGACGTGGCGGAGTTCGGTCGCGTCGAAGCCCATTCGTTTCGCGGTGGCAAACAGCAGTTGAAAGTGTTCGCTTTGGCGAGAGTCAACGACGTACAGGCAGGCGTTGGCTTTGAGCGTTTCAACGCGGTGTCGGATCGTCGCGAGATCGGTCGTCGCGTAGGTGAACGCTCCGTCCGCCTTCCGCACGATGAATGGAGCGGCGTTCCCTTCGATGAAGACGCACGTCGCCCCCTCGCTCGTGCGGGCGAGGCCCCGTCGCTGAAGCTCTTCGACGATCCCGGCCAGCATTGGGTTGTACCAGCTCTCGCCGAGAGCCATGTCGAACTGGATACCGAACCGCCGGTAGATCGTGTCGAGCGCGGCCATGCACTGCGGCACGAACTCGTCCCACAGCCGTTTGTTTTCGACATCGCCCTCGTGCAGCTTGGCCGTTTCGCGACGAGCCAACTCGGCGATCTGAGGATGAGCGTCGGCGAGCGACTTCAACGCGGCATCGGCTTCGACGGCGGCAATCTTCTTCTCGGCCGAGGCGATCTCGCCGCGCTGGTCATTCAAGTCCTGTTCGGCCTTGCGAGCGGATCGGGCCGCACTCGACGCGGTGACTGCGGAGCGGGACAAAGAATTCAAGTCCTGTTCGGCCTTGCGAGCGGATCGGGCGGCGTCCTTGTCGGCCAGTTTCGCCGCGGCAGCTCGTTGAGCGGCGGCCAGCGACCGCTCCAGCACCGGCAACTGAGCCTTCATTTTCGGCAGACCGACCACCAGCGCGTGATAGTCCGACAACTGGTTGACCAGCCGGTACAAGCGGGCCAGTTCCGAAACGGCATCGCGCTGGTAGGCCGCATCGTCCCGCAGATGCTTGTAACCGTAGATGATCATCCCGAACTGAGTCCCCCAGTCTCCGACGTGGTTGTCGGAGAGCACCCGATGTCCGAGGAACTTGAGGACTCGATACAGGGCATTGCCGATCACCGTGCTGCGCAGGTGTCCGACGTGCATCGGCTTGGCCACGTTCGGTGACGAGAAGTCCACAATGTACGTGCGCGG
>JAYUFF010000229.1:0-6412 GCA_043738825.1 Schlesneria sp. | reverse complement strand
GCTCGTGGTGGCGGGTTGGTCGTGCTCGCGAAAGGTGGCTCTCGGTGCGACGCTGATCTCGCTGTTCGTCTGGTGCTGGATCGAGGCGGCTGCCACTGCGAACTGGACCCAACTGCTGCCCGGTCAGTGCCTGAGGTTAGTCGTGGCGATGTGGCTGGTGGCGTGGATGAGTCGGCTGCGCGAGCGGCTGGCACAGGCTCATCGGCTGGCAAGGCTCGACAGTTTGACGGGCCTTCCGAATCGGCAGGCACTCGTCGAGGCCCTCGATGCCGAACTGAGCCGGACGCGCCGCTTCGGCCGACCGTTCACCGTGGCCCTCCTCGACTGCGACGGTTTCAAGGGGATCAACGATCGTGGCGGTCACTTGGCGGGCGACGAAGTGCTGCGCCGCATCGGCCTCGCGCTGCGACAACACACGCGGCGCTACGACTGCGTCGGGCGGCTGGGTGGCGACGAGTTCCTGCTCGTCCTGTCCGAAGTCGATGGCGAGAATGCCGTCCTAGTCGCCGAACGCCTGCGCGCCGCGCTGCGGCATTTCGTCGAACGGGAGTACCCGGAGCTGACGTTCAGTCTGGGAGTCGTCACGTTTCGCACGGCCGATCTCGATTGGGACGAATGCGTCCAGCAAGCCGATGACGCGATGTATGCCGCCAAGCGGCGCGGACCGGATCAGACGCGTTTCGAGGTCGTCGATGGGCCGACAACCCGCACGCTGCCGCTTCCCAAGTAGGACGCATTTCAAAACCCGATTCGTACCGAAAAACTAGCCCGACGCGCAAGCGAGGGCTGACCGTTCGATGTCTCCGAAGCCCTCGCTTGCGCGTCGGGCTAGTTTGGAAATGCGATCTATCCACTCGAATCGACGCGCCTTCAGGGGACTCACGTCCCCCGCTCCGAAACCCGATGGATTCTACATCGCGCGGCGCTTCCTCCGGCCGCCGATGAAGCTGTCGATGACCATGTTGCCGAGATCGTTCGCGTTGCAGTAAGCCGCCACGCCCCCCGTCACCTGCGCGAGCCTTTGCACGAAGTTCACCAGTTCGAGATAGAAGTAGTCTTCGATCAGCGCGAAGCTGGAAACGTGAATGCCCTCGGCCGCGCAGCGCTTGGCTTCGGCCAGCGTGAACTTGGCGGTTTGCTCACACGGCGGGTAGATGAGCATCACATCGCGGCCCTCGACATGCGCGGTCGGTTCGCCGTCGGTGATGATCACAATCTGACGGTTCTGCGCCGCCTGCCGCTTCAGCACGCGACGAGCCAGTTGCAGTCCGGCGTGAATGTTCGTGAAGTGCTGCGGCACGAAGGCGGGCGGGTTGTCGAGGCTGATCCGCAGCCGGACGCGCGGGTCGTAGATGCTCACCTCCTTCGGAGCCGAGTACAGCAACTCGCGTTCGGTCATCGGTGAGGCAAACGAGTAGAAGCCGATCACCTGGAGAAAGTCGCCCTGGTACTTGCCTCGCACCAGCGACTGCATCGCCATCGCGACCTTCTTCGCCGCGCCGAACTTGCCGAACCGGCTCATGCTCCCCGACATGTCGAGCAACACGACCGTGGCACAACTCGTCTGGTACTCGGTCTCGTGAATGACCAGATCGTCCTCTGTCACGTGAATCGGAGGTCCGCCATGCTGGCGCTGCATCGCGTTGCGCAGCGTCTCGTGCAGGTTGAGGTTCGAGACCGGATCGCCGTACTCGTAGGACTTGGTTTCGTCGAGCAGCGTCTGGCCCGTGCCGCGCATCTCGGTCTCATGCTTGCCGAAGTGGTCCTTGCGTCGGATGTCGAACAGTTCTTCCAGCGCCTTGTTCTCGACGCGGCGGAGGCCCTTCGGCGTGACGCGGTACTTCCCGTTCTCGTCCTTCTCGACGTAGCCCTGCTTCATCAGCATGTCGAGCACTTCGGGATTGGTCTCCTCCCACTGCTGCATCGAATCGAGCACCTGCTCGCCGTACTCGGTCAGGTACTGACTGAGTTCGTCAAACAGCGCATCCGCCGACTGCGGAGCAAACTCCTGCGAACCGTCCCAGCGGGAATAGCGCGAGGTGGACATGATGTGTTGCCGAGTGAACAGGCCTCTTACCAGGGACAAAGCCGTCTCAACTTATAGACGAGTCCGTTCAGCTTGCGGAACGACCAGCCATTGGGGCATGCCGTTGAATCAATCACGAGTATCGGACTGTCTTCCAATTGGTCAGGTAGTGGCACGATTGCGATACTGCACGACTTCTCTCCAATCCGGTAATGCACGGAGAACTTCGTCGCTCCGCTTCGGAACGCGAACGGGATGGTAAGTCGGTCGGCGGCGGCGACAACCCGGTCACTCACCAGCCGCTTGCTGCGGTTCTGGGAAAGTTCGAGATCGACGGACACGATGCTGATCGGCAGGTCAGACATATTGACGATGTCGATCCGGTTATTAATGTTGCTGCTAAACATCGCAATGACCCCGATCCATGCAATCAACTGGAACCCCCAGATCAGCCGAGGCATCCAGAGGCTGCGTGATGGGTGCGGTTGACCGGATTCTTCAGAGGAGCGATCTTCCACTGTCATTGCCCCGCTCCAATCCCGTGCCGCTGGCGAAGCATCACATCAACGTCACTCAGGTCGTGGACTCGCCCGGCTTGCATGTCGCCGAGACCGGCTTGAATCGCCGCGATCTCTTCGTCTCGTTCGTCGAGCGGTTGAAGTACGGCTTTCAACACAACGTCCTCGGAATTGAATTCGCCACTGAGCACCGGGCGTCGGACAGATACGGCAATCTCGGGTGGGAAGCCATTCGGCATGGCACAAGGTTCCTGCTGCTAACGAAGTCTCGGGCGGGAATCGAAGATATCACGTCTCTAGCTAAACGGAAGGCCGCATGCAGAGCCCTCCTTCGACGACGCCGAAGGATCGTCACTTCCCCTGGCCGAGGAACGTGCGGATCGACTCGTAGATGCCTTCCTTGTCTTTGATCTCCGAGAGGATGAGGTTCTCGAAGTTGGAGGCGATCTTGCGAAGTTCCTTCAGGTAGTCGCCCGAACCGTAGGGGCTTTCGACCTGGCCGTAGCAGAACAGGTTGCAGATCGGCAGGAAATCGTCGCGCAGCAGCTTCTGGCAACTGGTGTTGTCCTCGCCCCAGTTGTCTCCGTCCGAGAACTGGAAGATGTAGATGTTCCAGTCGGCGGGAGGGAAGTCACGTTCGATGACCTCCTTCGTCTTCACATAGGCCGATGAAATCCGGGTGCCTCCACTTTCGCGGACCCGGTAGAACGTGTCCTCGTCAACTTCGTGAGCGACCGCGTCGTGGACGACGTAGCGGCGCTGGATGCCGTCGTACTGACTCTTCAGCCACGTGTCGATCCAGAACGACTCGGTGCGGACGATCTCCTTCTGATCGTCGGTCATCGAGCCGGAGACATCCATGATGTAGATCACCGCCGCGTTGGCCTGCGGCAGCGGCGTGTCGGTCCACGAGCGGAAGCGTTCGTCCTCGCGAGTCGGCACGACCATCGGCTTGTACGGATCGTAGGTGTTGGAGGCAATCAGTCGCCGCAGCGCGCGCTTGTAGGTTCGTTTGAAGTGACGCAGCGAATCGGGACCGGTCTGGCGGATGCTGTTGTATTTCGTCTTGACCGCCCTGATCGTGTTCTGCCCCTTGGGTTGGATGGCGGGTAGTTTCAACTCCTCACCCAGCATCTGAGCCAGTTCGTCAATCGTCAGTTCCGCCTCGCGGATGTGCGAGCCGGGCTGATCGCCCGCCTGTCCCTGACCGTCTTGATCCCCCTGCCCCTTGCCGATCGGCTGGCCCTGATCGCCCTCACCCTGTCCGACGCCGCCTGAGCCTTTGTCGCCGTGGCGAAAGCGGGGAATGTCGATGCTCGGCACGGGGATCGAGACGGTCTCGCGCCCCTTCCGCCCGAGCACCTCGCCGTGCGTGATGTACTTCTTGAGATTCCCCCGGACCTTCCCCCGGACGATCTCTTTGAATCGCTGATTGTCACGGTCGATGGATCGGGTCATGGAATGAGTCCTTGTTCTGATCGTGTGCCAATCGCAGAGGATTCAAAACTCGGGGTTGTAGACGTTGATTGCCGTGACACGCTCTGTGCTGTCCACATCGACAATGACTTGGCTACAACCATCCTCTCGCCCGCAAACTGACCAACGGAATTGTGTCGTTCCTTCTGGCGTGACGGACTGCTGAGCAAGCGGTAACCAAACGTTAAACGCGCGAATTGTCAGTCGCATTCCATCTGCCTTCCATCGTTGAAATGCATCAACAGACGGTATCAGTGTCCGCATCAATTTTTCATCGTTCGCGATCTGCGATTGACGCGACGATGACCACAACCCAACGGCAAAGCACGTTGCCACCACAGCCCAAACAGCAATCAACGCCATGATTGACTGTGTGCGCAACTTGCCACGACTGGCACGCCATTCTTCCGGCCGTTTCCAATCTTCCGGGTCCAAAGCAGCGAGTGATCCGGCAGCCTCTTGAATCCCCGCATCAGGAGTGGCGTCGGACAGATACCGAAGCCGCTCAGCCAAATCCGCCCGAACGACAATGCACTTCAATAGCGAAGAGCCAACCACAGCGATCAACGGTCGTCCCTGCTCGATCTCCGCCCGTTGCTCGACCGACAAGCTCAAGGACATTTCCATCGCTGAACTCCCGCAACGACTCACCAACGAAGGTGGTCGGATTTCGCAAACAACTCGCTCACGTTGACCTCAAAGCCGGGGAGCGTGACCGAAGCCGCTTTCGTCCCCCGAACGGACTCACCATGAAGCCGGTAGGCCCCGTTTTCGAGTATCAGAATGGTGATCGCATCGGATTCGGGATCAACAATCCAGTACTCGGGAATCCCAGCTTGCGCGTAGTCATCTCTCTTTCGCACGAGATCCCAATCGCGCCAACTTTGCTCGTATGACAAGACCTCCATGACACCATCCGCCTCGTGATAGTAGTCGTTTCGGCTGGGCAACCGGGCCACACGCTCAGAAAGATGCCACGAGATGTCGGGGCACGCCCAACGTCCGGGCCAAAGCCGGATGGGACAGACTCCCATCAGACAATCGCCCAAGTGTTGGTCTCGCATGAAGTGGTGCAGCGCCGATCCGATTTCTCCACAGGCCGATTGATGCAACAAGCACGGCCATCCGGGGAAGTCGATCTGACCATCGGTAAACTCAAAAAAGTGAGGTTCCTGACTTTGGTCCAACCGTAAGAACTCTTGTTCGGTCCAGTCCCGCTCACGCAGGGAACAGGAGCCTTCAAACCAATCCAACTCGCGAGTGGCCCGTGAGTCAGTGACTTCAATGTCGGAGTCGAGAACTGGCATCTTGAATCGACCTACAACACGGCCCAAGCGAGGAGCCTCACAGCCGGGCCAACGCCTCTTGAGCCGTCATCAACGGAGAACCCTTGCGGGATTCGAGCATCTGAACGAACTCGGGGCACCCGGTGATCAGCCGGTTGACCAAATCATCGTCCTCTTCGACCGGAGTGAGTTCAAAGCGCGGGATGCCGTCGATGGAAACGAAGACCGCCTCTTTGTGACAGAGTTCTCCGTACTCACTCAACTTTGTCTGCGCTTCCTTCAGGGAAATCACTTTCATGGTCACTGTACTCCTCACCACGAACGACGAGACGTTCGTTTCTTTTCACGCCGACAACTTCAATCACGACGGCAAAGTTCGATTCGTCCGCGCTGTAGAGTACACGGTACTTTCCCCGCAGTCTGAGTTCATGGGACGCCTTTGGGTTCGGCCGAAGTCGCTTTTGGTTCGGACTCTCGGCCAGCGGGTCATTCGACAAGCGATTGATGGCCTCCGTCAGGACCAAACGAGAATCCGGCCTGCCAATCCACCTGAGGTCTTCCACTGCCGAATCGGAAACCAAGACAGTCCATTCGGCCATGAGTTACCTCACCTCAACTCATCCAACCTTCCGACACCAGATCACTCCCTCTTCGCGTCGCCGCGAGCAAAAATACTGGCGACGTACTGCAACACGTCGGTGGCCGATTCGTCGTTGTAGCCGAAGTTTTTGATGAGGCGGCCCTTGACGATGTCGATCTTTTCCTGAGTGTCCTTGTCCACGACGTTTGAGACCAGGCTGGTCAGCTTGATCGTGTCCTTCTGGTCCTCGAACAGCTTCATTTCCAGAGCCTTGTTCAGCCGTTCGTTCGTCTTGTAGTCGAACTTTTTGCCGTCGAGCGACAGCGCGCCGATGTAGTTCATGATTTCGCGGCGAAAGTCGTCCTTGCGGGTCTCGGGGATGTCGATCCGTTCCTCGATCGACCGCATCTGGCGTTCATCGGGCTGTTCGTCCTGGCCGGTGAACTTGTTGCGGACCTTCTCGCGCTGCGTGTACGCCTTGACGTTGTCGATGTAGTTCGAGCAGAGCCGCGTGAGGGCTTCCTCG